>JACZKF010000623.1 GCA_014860175.1 Desulfuromonadales bacterium
CGCGCCCTGGCCGACTTCGCGCCGCAGGCGGTACTGCATTTTGCCGCCTCCATCGAGGTGGCCGAGAGTGTGAGCCGGCCGCTCAAGTACTACCGCAACAATACCGTGCATGCCCTCAACCTGCTGGAAGCGGTGCGGCAGGCGGGGATCGGGCGTTTCATCTTCTCTTCCACCGCCGCCGTCTACGGCACTCCCGAGCAGGTCCCGGTAGCCGAGTCGGCGCCGCTGGCGCCGATCAACCCCTACGGCGCCTCGAAGATGATGAGCGAGCGGCTGCTTAGCGATCTGGCGGCGGCCGAGCCGGCCTTTCGCTACGTGGCCCTGCGGTACTTCAATGTCGCCGGGGCCGACCCCGGAGGGCAGATCGGCCAGGCCTACCGCAACCCGACTCATCTGATTACCCGGGCACTGAAGACCGCCGCCGGGGAATTTCCCACCCTGCAGGTTTTCGGCACCGACTACCCGACGGCGGACGGCACCTGCATCCGTGACTACATCCACGTTAACGACCTGGCGGCGGCCCACCTGGCCGCCCTGCGCCATCTGGAAGGGGAGGGGGAGAGCGAAATCTACAATTGCGGCTACGGCCATGGCTACTCGGTGCGGGAAGTGGTCGCCATGGCCCGACAGGTCACCGGCATCGATTTTTCGGTGGAAGACGCTCCGCGGCGCGAGGGGGACCCGGCGGCCTTGGTCGCCGACAGCAGCAAACTGCTCGCTCGGACCGACTGGCGCCCCCGCTGCAACGACCTCGAATACATCGTGCGTACGGCCTGGGAATGGGAGTTGAAACTGGCCGCCGCAAAATGAGTTAATTCTGGAATTCTCCCTTGGCGCCTGCTATGATGGCGACCGTGTTTCCTGCCGGTTGGGCAGGATGCGGCCGGGGTTTTGAACCCGGCCCGGTATGTCATCGGATGCGAAGGGAGTAGTTCATGAACTTTCGGTTAGTAATGGCGGCAGGGATGATTTTCGGGTTGCTTGCCGCCCCGGCGGCGGCCCAGATCCGCCCCCATGCATTTTATCTCTCCCCCCAGGTCGGCGGCTATTTCTTCCACGGCGACCAGGAGCTCAAAGACGCCCCGATGTTCAGCCTCGGTATCGGCTATCACTTCAGTAAAAACTGGAGTGGGGAGTTCACAGGCGCCTACGTCGACACCGAGAGCAAAATCGGCAGCCAGCAGTCGGTCGATCTCTACCTTGCCCGCTTCGCCCTCCTCTATCACTTCCGCCCAGAAGGGAGGCTGGTTCCGCACTTGACCCTCGGTGCCGGCGGTCTGCTGTTCGATGGTGCCGACGGAGGGAGCGACCTCGACGCTTTCATCGACTACGGCGTCGGCCTCGAGTATTTCATCAATAAGTCGGTCTCGGTAATGCTCCAGGGGCGCCACATGTTCACCGGCGAAAACCGTCACTTCGAGGGCAAGGAGTTCCAGAATTTCGTAGCGACGGCCGGAATCAATTTCCAGATCGGCGGCGAAACCGAGCGACCGGAAGTCATTGACACCGATGGCGACGGGGTCATCGACGCCTTCGATCGCTGCCCAGGTACCCCCCTCGGCGTCCCCGTTGACGGTTACGGCTGCCCGGCCGACGCCGACCGCGACGGGGTCCCTGACTATCTCGACCAGTGCCCCAACACCCCCGCCGGCGCCGCCGTCGATCGCCAGGGCTGCCCGGCTGACGCCGACCGCGACGGGGTCCCCGACTATCTCGACCAGTGTGCCGGCACCCCCGCCGGGCAAAAAGTCGATCAGCACGGTTGCCCGGTGCGGGCTACCGATACCGATGGCGATGGGGTAGCCGACGACCAGGACGCCTGCCCCAACACCCCTGCGGGAGTGGCGGTCAACCAGTACGGCTGCCCGGCTGAAGCGAGGGTGAAACCCCCGGTAGCCGAGGCCGTTGCCCCCCCTTCGCTGGCACTGCAGCTCGAATTCCGTTCCAACCAGTCGGACCTGCGCCCCGAATTCGAGGACAAGCTGCGACTGGCCGTCGACTTTCTGCGCGCCAATCCGGGCAAGAAGATCCTGGTCGAAGGGCACACCGATGCCGTCGGGCCGGCCGAGGCCAACCAAGCGCTGTCGCAGGCCCGGGCCAATACCATCCGCCGCTACCTGATCGAGACCACCGGCGTCGATCCGCAGCGGATCGAGGCGCGCGGTTACGGCGAATCCCGCCCGATCGCCGACAACGCCACCCAGGCCGGCCGGGCCCAGAACCGCCGGGTGGTCGTGCGGGTGGCGGAGTAATAAAAGAGGGGTCCCGGGTTCAGTCCGAATCCAAGTCGAAATCCATGCCAAGAAGAAAGCCCCCCTTCCGCACCGAGCGGGAGGGGGGCTTCGGCTTTTCGGAGATCCCTTCTCAGTAGCTGAGGCGGACCAACACCCCCGGTGTCGTGACATAGACGTTCGCGAAGACCGTCTGGTCATCGTACCCGTAGTAACTATCCCACCAGTCGACGACCACGTAATACGGCGTGGTGCTCGCCGGCACGAGAACATCATTGACGCCGCTCCAGTTGGGGCAGCTGCCGGAGCCGGAGGCGACCACCGATCCCGAGGGTCCGCCGCTGCGGATGATCCACGTTGCGTTGGCCTCGGGGTCGTCGGGACACGGGGAACCGCCCGTGTCGCTGTTGGCCCAGACCAGGCGGATCGTCCCGCTGCCGCTGGTAACGGTAAACTGGACGCTCTTCGCCGTCTCGATGTTCCCCGACCAGTCCACGGACCAGAAGCGCAGGGTGTAGGTGACAACTCCGTTGGTCGCAGGCACCTGGACCCTGGTTCCGGTCTGCACGGGACCGCCGTTGAGCTGGTAGTAAGTCGCCTTCACCCCCAGAGTGCTGTCATCGGTAGCGGTGAGGGTAATTACCGGCACCTGGTAGTAGGTCGACTGGGCGTTGGAGGTCGTTGTGGGTGGCAGGGTGTCCGCAACCACGGAGAAGGAGACGGTTTTGGCCGGCGATTCGACATTGCCGGCCTGGTCGACGGACCAGAACTCGAGATTGTGCGGGCCGACCTCGGTGGCGAGAACATGGGAGCCGGCGGTCTGCGCCTGGCCATCAAGCCGGTAGAAGGTTGTTCCAACCCCCACCTTGCCGTTGTCGGTTATGGAAAAGACGACTTTGGCCGGCCCCTTGTAACTCGACAGGGCGTTCGTGGTGGTGACTGGCCGGCTGACGTCGCTCGGCCCGTAGGTCGCGTGGCAGTTCATGCACTTGGACTGCGGTACCTCCATGTAGTTGCCATGACAGAGATTGCAGTCGTTCCCCTGGTAATCGTACGAATTTTCCCAGGGAAGGTGGGCGACGGTGACGTCCTCGTGGTAAGCCGAATGGCATCCCCCCTGCTGGCATCCGCCGTTCCAGGTCTCCAACGAACGGTAGGGCTGGGGATGACAGGTGGAGCAGTTGTCGGCGTGAACCGCGAGCAGATCGCTGGAGTGGCACAGGCTGCAGTCGACGCGGACACCGAAGTACGGCCTCGGGCCGTTCCAGCTGGCGTCGTCGTGATCGGTGTCGGCGAAGATGGCCACCGTGCCGCTGGCTGGGGCGGCGGTGTGATTGACGCTCCCGTGGACCTCGGCAAAGGTTCCATGGCAGATGCTGCAGTCTTCAGTCAGAATAGCGTCCGCTGGGGCCCAAATTCCGACGACCAGCAGGGCCGCGAGCAACCAGGTCATACCTGCGCGTTTGGAGATTTCCAGCGGTTTGCTGCGAGGAGTCTTAGGTCCCATTTTTTTCCCTCTCCTTCACTTTTTATGCTTCCGCCACTTGAACCCTCCACCGAAAGATCCATTTCGCCAAGGCCGTCCATTGGTACAGTTCGGAGAGCCTCGACAGCATTTTGGTGCGTGAAAAACCTTTTTTTCGATCACCTCCTATCTAATTTGGGAATTTTAATTTAATAGAGCACAGTGGGACTGGCTGTCCACGGACCTCGATTTCTTTTCCGGGGAGATGCTTAATGATCGGCAGAAAAACTCCGGTCTAAATACCGGCTGCGCATGGGACCTTTTTATTCAACAGCGCCACCCCCTTTGAAATTCCTTCCGAAAAAAGGTATTCTTTCGAGGCTCGACTCATCCTTCAAAATAACGAGACGTTCACGACACCATGCGCTCTTCATTTCTTCGCGACATCATCTGGAAGCGGCTGCGGGGGAACCGCCTGGCGATGGTCGGCGGCGCCATCGTGCTGGCGATGTTCGTCCTGGCCGCCGTCGCCCCCCTGACCGGCCATGACCCCGGGGGGATCGACATCACCCGCGCCCTGCAGGCTCCGAGCTGGCAGCACCCTCTGGGGACCGACGACCTCGGCCGCGACGTGCTGACGCGCATTCTCTACGGTGCCCGGATCTCGCTGCTGGTCGGCTTCGTGGCGGTCGGCATTGCTACCGCCATCGGGATCATTCTCGGCGCCCTGGCCGGCTTCTACGGCCGTTGGGTTGATGCCACCCTGATGCGTTTCGTCGACATCATGCTCTGCTTCCCCACCTTCTTCCTGATCCTGGCGGTGATCGCCTTTCTCGAGCCGTCGATCTGGAACATCATGATTATCATCGGCCTCACCGGTTGGATGGGGGTGGCCCGCCTGGTGCGGGCGGAGTTTCTCTCCCTGCGCGAACGCGATTTCGTTCAAGCGGCCCGGACCCTGGGGGCCACGGACCGGCGGATTATCTTCCGTCATATCCTCCCCAACGCCCTCTCCCCGGTTCTGGTCTCGGCGACTCTCGGGGTGGCCGGCGCCATTCTCACCGAAAGCGCTCTGTCGTTTCTCGGCATCGGCGTCCAGCCGCCGACCGCCTCCTGGGGAAACATGCTGATCGTCGGCAAACAGACCCTCGGCACCGCCTGGTGGCTCTCCGCCTTCCCCGGCCTCGCCATCCTCATCACCGTCCTCGGCTACAACCTGCTCGGCGAAGGGATCAGGGATGCGCTGGATCCGAGGCTCAAAGAATAATTTTGAATTTTGGATTTTGAATTTTAAATTAGATTGAAAGCAAATTCCTTGAAGAGGCCGTGGGGTGACCGTGTTTAGGTTCTCAATTCAAAATTCAAAATTCAGAATTCAAAATTGACTCTCTCCATGTCCTCTTCTCCAGCCACTCTCATACTCCAACGCTGCCGTGCCTTTGTCGGCGGGGACTTCGGGCTGGTCTGGGATATCCATCATCCCGACTCGTTCTTCCGCGGCCTCTACCCGGATCGGGAGGCCTATCTCGAATTTGCCGGCACCAGCTTGCAGGCCGATTTCACCATCCGCGAGTGCCGCATTTTGCAGGAAGAGAGTGGCGAGAGCGCGGCGCGGGTCATCTACTATCTCGATATCCAGTTCAAGGGGGAGCGCCGGGAGAGCTTCGAACTGTGCTGGCTGCGCCGCCTCGACGACGGCCAATGGCGCTATCTGGCCACCCAGAAAATCGAACGGCAGGAGTTTCATGGTGAGATGGATGAAATTGGATGGGAGGATTTTGAGAGGGCGGAAGATAAGGTCATCTTTTGAGGCAGTTTTGAGTTTTGAGTTTTGAGTTACCGAAGCATCCGATTTGATCTGCGTTGAAAGTTTTAATGCCCATGAAAATTATCGATCTGGCAACTCTCGATCGCCTTTCGGCCGAAGCTCAAAATAGTTCGCGGAAGCGGATGAACCTGAATCTGCACGCCAGCTACTCTGAGCCGTGTCAGCGGCTGCTCAATGCGGTGGAGCCTGACTCCTACATCCGGCCGCACCGGCACCTTACCCCTTTGAAGCCAGAGACCTTTGTCGTCTTGCGGGGGCGCTTCGCGGCGGCGATCTTCGATGACGCCGGGGAGGTCGAACAAGCGGTTCTCCTCGATGCCGACGCCGGACCCTGGGGGGTCGACATCCCCGCCGGCGCCTGGCATGTCATCTTCGCCCTGGAGGCTGGATCGGTCTTTTTCGAAACCAAGCCCGGCCCCTACGAACCGATCTCCGACAAGGACTGGGCAGCCTGGGCGCCGGCGGAGGGGAGCGTCGGGGCGGAGGAGTACATGCGTGGGGTTATAGAGAACATAAGAGGAATTTTGAATTTTGAATTTTGAATTCTTAATTGTATTCCATGCCTGAGTTGCCGGAGGTGGAGACGACGCGGCGGGGGATTGCGCCGCTGGTGACGGGGAAGACGATTGCCCGGGTGGTGGTGCGGGTGCCGAGCTTGCGCTGGCCGGTGCCGGCCGACCTGGCCCGGACTCTGGTCGGGCAGACGGTGCTGGCGGTGGAGCGGCGGGCCAAGTATCTGCTGCTGCGCTGCAGCGGCGGCCATCTTATCATCCATCTCGGCATGACCGGGCATCTGCGGCCGGTGCTGGCCGGAGCGCCGGCCCGCAAGCACGACCACATCGACCTGGAATTTACCGACGGCAGCTGTCTGCGCTTTCACGACCCGCGCCGCTTCGGCGCCTTTCTCTGGACCCCCGACGACCCCCACCTGCACCCCTTGCTGGTGGAGCTTGGCCCCGAACCGTTCGCCGTCGAGATGGACGGCGCCTACCTGCATCGCCGCTCCCGGCGGCGGCGCGCCGCCGTCAAACCGTTCATCATGGACCAGTCGGTGGTGGTCGGCATCGGCAACATCTACGCCAGCGAGGCGCTGTTCCGCGCCGGCATCCATCCGGGCGCCGAAGCCGGCCGCCTCAGCCTCCCGCGCTACGAGCGGCTGGCCTGGGCGATCCGGGAAGTCCTCGACCAGGCGATCGCCGCCGGCGGCACCACCATCCGCGACTTCGCCAACACCGAAGGGAACCCTGGCTACTTCGCCCTGCAGCTGCAGGTCTACGGCAGGGAAGGGGAGACGTGCCCGCACTGTGACCGGCCAATCAAAACCGAGCGCCTCGGCGGCCGCTCCACCTACTACTGCAGCCACTGCCAGAAGAAATGAGGGAAAAACTCAGAGGCCCGAACTGACTCAGAGCCCAGAACTCAAAACTCAAAACTGCCTTCATTAATTCCCTATTTGTCCCTCCCTCTCCGCGATATGACCATCGAATTGTCGCCATCCCCCTGTTTACTGAAGGAAATTACCCGAAATCGGCTCTTCGCCATCGCCAGAGAGTGCTAACTGCCGAGGATCACAGCCGCTCTCTTTTTCTCCGTCCCTTTGGCACGATGCATGCTCAATAGATCGCTATATCGTGCCTTTGCCAAGCGCAATGATCCTGCCATGCCATGGGATCTTTTTCGGAAGGGAATGTAGTCGTAGAAGGAAGGAAGCTGTGATGGAATGAGGTCGGCCTGCGCGAGCAGGCCTTTTTTTTGCCCGCCTTCAGGGCAAGGTCAGGTAAAAAGTCGCCCCTTCACCGACGCGTCCTTCGGCCCAGATGCGGCCGCCGTGACGGGTGATGATCCGTTCGACGGTAGCCAGCCCGATGCCGGTGCCGGGGAATTCCGATTTGGCGTGCAGGCGGTGGAAGCTGGCAAAAAGTTTGGGTGAGTCTTTCATGTCGAAGCCGACCCCGTTGTCACGGATGAAGTAGACCGGCTCGGGTCCCGGGCTCCAGCCGGCCTCGATGCGCGCCTGCTCCGCTTTCGAGGTGAACTTCCAGGCGTTGCGCAGCAGGTTTTCAAAGGCGATCCGCAGCAGCGGCGCGTCGCCGGTGATGGTCATCCCGGCCTCGATCTGCCAACGGACCTGGCGCATCGGCTGCGTTTTGTCGATCTCATCGGCGATCTGCCACAGCAGGGCGCTCAGGTCGATCGGTTCGCGCCGGATTTCGGCCCGGCTGGCCAGGGAGAGATTGAGCAGGTCGTCAATGAGCCGGTCCATCCGTTCGGCGGCCTCACGGATCATCTCCAGGTGTTGGCGCCCGGTCTCGTCGAGGCGGTGGCGGTAATCGAGCCAGAGAAAATCGGCGAACCCGCTGAGGACCGTCAGGGGGGTGCGCAGATCGTGGGAGACCGAGGAGCTGAAGGCCTCCAACTCCTCGTTGGCATTTTGCAGATCTTCCCGGGCTGCTTTCAGGCGGGCGTTTTTCTGCAGGGCCGTCTCGTAGGTCGAGAGCAGAATTTCGATCACCTGCCGGCGGTCGGAGCGGATGATGTACTCCCGCTCCTCGAGCCGGAGCGAAAATCCGGGGGGGGCGCAGGTGCCATCCCTGGCCGCCAACAGGGTTCGACGGATGCGCCCGAGAAGAAACTCCTGTTCATAGGGCTTCATGATGAAATTGTCGGCACCCGCCTCCAGCCCTCGCAGGACGTCGAAGATCTCCGAAAGATAGGTGACCAGGATCACCGGAATGGCGCAGAGCTTAGGGTCTTCCTTGATTCGCCGGCACAGGGTGTAGCCGTCCATCTGCGGCATCATGATATCGCTGATGACCAGGGCCGGTCGCCGCAGGGCCAGCATTCCCAGCGCCTCGGCGCCGTTGGCCGCCTCGCAGACCCGGTATCCCCCCTCTTCCAGAAACCGCACCAGTCGCTGGCGCTGGGTGGGGCTGTCTTCGACGACCAGGATTTCCGCAACTGCCTTCGGCATTTAACCCCCAAACAGCGGACTACAGACCCATTCTACCGCCCCTGCCCCTTGATGGCTTCCCGCAAATAGTGCGCGATCTGCGCCGGGGGGAGCTGGTGCAGGGCGGCGCCGAGGCGCACCGCCTCCCCCGGCATGCCATGGATGACCGACGACTCCCGGTCCTGGGCGATGGTGACGGCACCAGCCTGGCGCAGCTGCAGCATCTCCCGGGCTCCGTCGTCCCCCATGCCGGTCAGGAGGATGGCTATGGCCTGGCTGCAGTACCGTTGTTGTACCGACCGGAAGAGGAAGCCGACCGCCGGCCGCACCCCCTTCTCCGGCGCCGCGTCCGACAGCACCAGGCGCCGATCCTGACTGATCCCCAGGTGACGGTCGTCCGGGGCGATGTAGACCTGCCCTGGGCGAATCGCCTCCCCCTCGAAGCTGAGGCGCACCGCCAGCGGCGAGGCGCGATCGAGCCACTGGGCCAGCCCGTCGAGAAAGCCGGCCGCCATGTGCTGGGCCACCAGCACCGGCAGGGGGAAGTCGGCCGGGAGGAGCTCGAGAATGCGACGCAGCGCCTCGGGGCCACCGGTGGAGGCGCCGATAGCGACCACCTCGGCTTTGCGCCCGACGGGAGGATCCGGAACCGGCACCCCGGCGGCGGCCGAGACGGCGTCCGACCAGCGGCGTACCAGGCGGACCTCGGCCATCGCCTTGACGGTGCGGTTCAGCTCCCGGGCAGCGACGGCATAGTCGGGGGTGCCGGGACCCCCCGGGCGGGGGATCGCCGCCACCGCGCCGGCCTTGAGCGCTTCGAAGGTGGTGGAGACTTCCCGGCGGTTGACGGTGCCGCTGACGATGATGATCGGCAGGGGTGCTTTCGCCATGATCCGCCGGGTCGCCTCCAGCCCATCCATCTGCGGCATGACGATGTCCATGGTGATCACGTCGGGGCGCAGCCGCTCCACCTCCTGGAGCGCTTGGAGCCCATTGGCAGCCGTGCCGATCACCCGGATCGACGGGTCGCCATGCAGGATGTGGACGAGCAGCTCCCGCCCGACCGCCGAATCGTCCACCACCAGGACCTTGACCTGCTTGCCCGCGCTCATGTCAATCTGCCGATCACCTCGAGGAGGTTTCCCTGGTCGAAGCGGCTCTTGATCAGGTAAGCGTCGGCCCCCGCCTCCAGCCCGCGCTGGCGGTCCTCGGTATTTTCTCGCCCGGTCACCAGGATGACCGGCAGGCGGCCGTAGCTCTCGCGGATCCGGGCGGTCAGCCCGAATCCGTCCAGCCGCGGCATTTCGACATCGGAGACGACGACGTCGACGTCGGTAGTCGCCAGGCGCTCGAGGGCGTCGAAGCCGTCGACGGCGGTGACCACGGCATAGCCGGCCCCTTCGAGGATGTTGCGCAGCAAGGTGCGGGCAGTGATGGAGTCTTCGACCACCAGCACCCGCCGGCGCTCCTCGGCGGCGGCCGCGACTTTCGCCAGAGGGGTGGCGGCGGCCCCGCTGGCGCTGGCGATCAGCTCCTTCGGCTCGAGGATGAGGGCGATGCCGCCGTCGCCGAGGAGGGCCGAACCGGCGATATGGTTGAC
>JACZKF010000624.1 GCA_014860175.1 Desulfuromonadales bacterium
CCACCTTGCAGCCGGGGTCGGAAATGCCTGATCTGGCGCCGGAGGGGGACCTGCGCACCCGCATCAAGGGGATGACTCTCCTCGGGCCAAGGCTTTAGTCGTCCCCGAGTTCAAGGTCAAGGTTCACTTGTCCAAATCGACTCGGGGGCTATTCCTCGAGGGGAACCGGGTTGCACAAATCAGTGGCCAGATGGGCGCGGCAGTCGCAGTTGCGGCAGGCAAAGGCCGGTCGGCTGCTGCGGCGGCGCACCTCCGCGGTCTGTCCTCGCTCCATCAGGACACACAGATGATCCCGGTGCTCTGTCGGCTGCAGGCAGGCGTCATACTCCTGCTCGGGTTCAGGTTTGTCTCCCATCGGCCTCTCCTTCCGTTTTTCTGTTCAGTATACCCTTGGTTTTCCTCCCCGCAGCGGCGGAACTAAACCTTGAAAAGCAGCTTCCCAGCCGCTATGATCGACTCTTTGCTGGCTTGCGGAGAATGTCATGCCACTGGATGCCGATCTCATCGAGCGGTTGCGGCGAGTCCTTGCTTCGGCCGAACAGATTCTTCCTCGCGCCGTCCCGCCGATCGACTGGAACCGTTGGCCTGCCGCCAACTGGCGGCGCCACTCCCTGACCGGCTATCTCGAGCCGATGCAGCGGGTCGACGACATCAACCTCGATGACCTGCTGGGGATCGAGGAGCAAAAGCGGCTGGTGGAGGAGAATACCCGGCAGTTCCTGGCCGGGTTTCCGGCCAACAATATCTTGCTGTGGGGGTCGCGCGGCACCGGCAAATCGTCCCTCATCCGGGCTCTGCTCAATCGTTACGCGCCGCAGGGGCTGCGCATCGTGCAGGTCGACAAAGACGATCTCCCCTGCCTCCCCGACCTCTTCAGCTGCATCGAGCAGCTACCGTTCCGGTTTCTGGTCTTTTGCGACGATCTCTCCTTCGACGAGGGAGAAAAGGGGTACAAGGTGCTCAAAAGCGCCCTCGACGGCTCCGTCTATGCGGCCCCCGAAAACACCCTGATCTACGTCACCTCCAATCGCCGCCATCTGCTTCCCGAGTACGGCAACGACAATCTCGGCTCCTACATGAAAGGAGGGGAGATCCACCACGGAGAAACAGTGGAAGAAAAGATCTCCCTCTCGGACCGGTTCGGCCTGTGGGTCGCCTTCTCCCCCTTCAGCCAGGAGCAGTACCTGCAGGTGGTGCGCCAATGTGCGGCCAATCTGGCGGCCCAGCACGCCGTCCCCCTGCCATGGGGGGAGGAGGCCGAACAGGCCGCCATCGCCTGGTCCCACGAGAAGAGCAAACGCTGTGGCCGGACCGCCCTCCAGTTCGCCAAGCGCTGGGTCGGCCGGCATCTGCTCACCACCGGCTCCGGCACCTCCGGCTGAGACCGGCTCCTCAGGAGCGCCCGCGCCGCCCTGGCCGGCGTTCACTCACCCAGACCGTCCCCTCCAGAACCAACCCCCAGAAGCGTTCCGTCAGCCGCTCCGGCCAGGAGCGTTTGAGCCAGTCGTCATACCGAAGTTCCCGGCTGACGGCGAAGTCGTGCTCGAACAGCCGCTGCAGCTCCCCGATCACCGCCGGGTCTTCCAACTCCTGGTTGGCGTCGAGATTCCAGCGGTAGCTCCAGCGGTCGAGATTGGTCGAACCGATGCTGGCCCAGTGGTCGCACAGGTGGATTTTGGCATGCAGGAAGCGCGGCTGGTATTCGAAAATGCGGATGCCGTCGCGCAGCAGTTTTTCATAGTAGCGGCCGCCGAGGGCCCGCACCGGCTGGTTGTCGGTCAGCGGTCCGGGGAGCAGCAGGCGCACCTCGGTGCCGGCCTGCACCTGGCGCCGCAGGTTGCGCCGCAACTTCCAGGAGGGGAGAAAATAGGGGGTGGCCAGCCAGACCTGCTGCCGAGCCCGGCGAATGCGGCGGATCAGCGAGCGGACGATGTCGGCGCGGTCGAACGTCGCCCCCTGGACCGCCACCCGGCCTGGATGCCCCCCTTCGAAGGGGGGGGGCGGGAGCTCCAGCATGGTCAATGGCCGGCCGCTCCACTTTTCCCAACTCTCGCGGAACAGCGACTGCCAGTCGCCGACACAGGGACCACGGATCTCCAGCATCAGGTCGTGCCAGTACAGCTCCGGGGTCGCCACCGGATCGAACTCGTCGGTCAGGCCGGCACCGCCGGTGAAACCGACCTTGCCGTCGACCACCAGCAGCTTGCGATGATCGCGCAGCAGATTGCGGCTCCAGCGGCCGACCCGCAGGGGGTTGCAGAAGACGAGTTCGACTTGGCCGTCGAGCAGGCGCTGACGGTCGGGGCGCCGCAGGGCCAGGGAGCCGAAGTCATCGAGCAGCAGCTGCACCCGCACGCCGCGTCCGGCGGCGGCGGTGAGCGCCTCGATAAACTGGTCGGTGACCTTTCCCGAGCTGCAAAGGTACATCAGCAGCAGAACGTAGCGCTGAGCCCCGTCGATGGCCGCCAGCATGGCCGGGAAGTAGTGGTCGCCGTCGACCAGCAGGCGAAAGCGGTTGCCTTGGCGCCACGGGAAGCGGTGTTCTTTCTGCACTGCCTGCATAGGGCCTACTGCTCGCGAACGGGTGGGGTGAGAGGTTTTATCAATTACTTATCACAGATCACCCGGGATGTTTGAAGAGTAGGCAGCAGCGGCGGCTGCCGCGAGCTCTCTAGGTCCCCTCTTCCGGCACCACCAGCGGCTGTTTCTGCAGGCGCTTGTAGTAAAAATTCTGGCCGTAGAGGACGGCGACCGGATTGTGGCCGGTAACCCGGTCCTTGACCACCAGGGTGGTGACCGGCGCTTCGGAGTATTTGGCGAACAGCATGTCGTGGCCGACGCAGAGGCCGACGATGATGTTCATGTCGGTTTTCGCGCTGTTGAGCAGCCGGGCCTGGGCGATCGGGTTGCAGGCCGGCTCGAAGGTGCCGGGACGCACCTTGTGCTCCTCGGCGATCCCCAGGGCCAGTTTGTCGATGCTCCCTGCCTTGCAGCAGACCGACAGCGGCTCGAACCCCTGGGCAATCAAAATCTCGCTCAGGCGGTTGCTCTCCTCGAGCAGTCCGATGCAGCTGCCGATGCCGATTTTTCGCCACCCCATCAGCTTGGCCAGGGCGATGGTATCCTCGACCCGGGTCCAGCGGGCGTTGACCGCCGCTGAGCCGGGGACCGGCTGGTAGCACAGTCCTTCCACCACCGCCGCCACCCGCGCCAGCTTGGCGTCCTCGTCGTCGCCGAGGTACTGCCGAAACGACTCCTCGATGACCTGCTCCTCGCGCTCGGAGGGGCAATAACCGGGGCGAGGGGGCCTGGTGGCCGGGTCGCCACTCCAGCAGTTGGTCGTCCCCTGTTTTTGCCAGACGGCACTGCAGCGGGCACAGGCAAGGGGGGTCTCTTCAGCCATGTGGATCTCCTTCCGGGGGGGGCTCCTGGATCAGGATCCAGGGCTGGACGATGGTCATGCGAAAGCGTTTGGCCGGCTCGGCGTTCCAGCCCTCGAGCTGCTCCGCCGTCGGTTTGCCGAGCTCTCCCTCGGCAATCCAGCGTCCGACGGTGGCGGCGTCGTCGGCGGCAAGGCGGGATGCCACCTTCTGCAGATCGAGTCCCGGAGCGGCAACGATGACGGCATCGCGCTCCAGGTGCGGGCGCAGCCAGTGCCACACGATTTCTTCCGGTTTGCCGTCGATTTCGGCCGTCATGCGTCGCTCCTGCTAGGGCTGCCAGTGAATCAGCTGCTTGTCGTAGTCGATACGGAAATTGAGGTTGCGCAGAAAATCCATCCCCAGCAAGCCATCCATGCCGCTGGCCAGGCCGGAATGCTCGATGACGAGAGCGGACGGACCGGGGATCTCGAAGGGGCCGACCCGCAGCTGACTAAAGCGCACGACCTCGGTGTTGATGAGGGCACCTCCGGCCACCTGTATCAGCGACTTCTGCCCCGCCGGCAGCTGCAGGCTCTGGATGGCGCCGCGATGGAAAACCGTCCGGCTGGCGCCGGTGTCGAGCAGCAGCACGACTTTGACCCGCCGGCCGCCGCTGGCGACCTGCACCGGCACCAGGACCTGGTTGCCGCGGATGGTCACCGGGGTGGTCATCGCCTCCTCGTAGTCCCGGCGGCGCTGCTCTTCCCGTTGCCGACTCTCGCGCGCCTGGCGCTGCTCCCGGGCCGCTGCGTCTTCGCGCTGGCGCTCTTCCCGGATCGCCGCCCGCTGTTCGGCCGGCAGGTGGTCGAGTTCTTCCCGGTAGGTTTGCCGGTGCTGCCGGTATTGGGGGGGGATCTTGTGCTCCTCATCGACGAAGACGGTCACCCCGTTGCGGTCGATGTATTTGTAGAATTCAGCCAGGGCGGCGGTGGGGCAACCGGCGCCGCAGAGCAGCAGAAAAAAAGCAGTCCGCAGGCACAGATATCGGGTGGTCGTCGGCCGTCGGTTCATGCGCCCTCGGAAAAAGGAATAAGACTGTTATTACCCCTGGCCGGCGATGGTTGTCAATCCGGATGTGATCCGGAGGTGAAGCGCCGCTTGTCGGTGGGGGGCGACTTCGGGTATGGTGACGCAATTTGCCGAAGGAGGGAGCTGATGGCGGGGTACGATTTCCGGCTCGACTTTCTGGTGCGTGATTACGAGTGCGATCTGCAGGGGGTGGTGAACAACGCCGTCTACCTGCACTACCTCGAGCATGCCCGACACGAATACCTCAAGACCCTGGGGCTCGATTTCGCCTCCCTCGCCCGCCAGCAGATCAACCTGGTGCTGGTGCGGGCCGAGATCGACTACAAGAGCCCGCTGCGCAGCGGTGACCGCTTTTGGGTCGGTCTGCGAATCGAGCGCCTCTCCCGCCTGCGGTTTGTCTTTTTTCAGGATCTCTACCGGCAGCCGGAGGAGCAGCTGGTGCTGCAGGCGGGAGTGATCGGCACCGCCGTCAACGAACGGGGACGGCCGATCTTGCCGGCGCCGCTGATTGACGCCCTTGGTT
>JACZKF010000625.1 GCA_014860175.1 Desulfuromonadales bacterium
ACCGAGGACTACTTCGGCGCTATGGCCATCACCCAGGTCGTCTCCCGCGACCCGGTCAGCGGCGATCTGTTCCTCGACGATTTCACCGGTCTCCCCGACTACCGCCAGGTGAACTATGAAATCACCGTCGTCATGAAGGGGACTGGCACCGGCGCCCCGACCCCCTGGGCCGATCTCGAGCGCAACGGCAAATGGTATTACGAAGCCCTCGATGTCGACGTGGCCCAGCAGGGGACCCGCACCATCGCCTACATCGCCAGCTCCCTCGGGGGCGTGGTGGCCGTCGATATCACCGGTTACGCCAGCGCCACCCCCACGGCCTTCAAGACCGGCACCTTCCTTGGCTACTTCCCGGCGGTGCCGGCCAACGGCCCCTATGACACCCTGTCCTCCCCCTCGAGCCTTCTGCCCTATGAAGGGGCCGGGATGCTCAAGGAGGCCGGAATGGGGACGGTGCGGGTGCGCGGCGACCAGCTCTTCCTCACCGATCATTTCGCCGGCCTGGTAATCCTGTCGGGCGCCGCCTCTCCCGAGCTCACTTGGCGAGGGTCCAACCCCCCGTACAACAACAACGACGATAGCATTGCCGACAACAACGTCCCGGTCTTCGAGGACATCACCTCCTACGACATGGCCCCCTATGATTCGTCCGACAACGAGTCGCTCCCCCGGGCCTTCTACCAGGCCCCCTGCCAACTGGCGACCCGGGAGCTCAACGGCCACGGCTACACCCTGGCGGTGATGGACAACATCAACCTGACCGCCCCCGGGCAGGTCGACGTACTCGAATGCTCCAGCGCCGGTGGCTTCGTCTTCGTCGACGTCAAGAGCCTGACCGCCCCGGTGATGGCCGACCGCTTCGCCATCGTCGTCTACTTCCCGACCACCGACGAGATCGGCGCGGCGGCCGACGGCAGCGCCACCCAGACCATCACCCTCGGCCACACCGACGGGCTGGCGGCGACCAACGACTACCTGTATGTCTCCGACGGGCCGCACGGGGTCTCCGCCTGGAGGATCACCGACGCTCTCGGCTATCCCACCGACGCGCTCCATCTCGTCGCCAACACCCTGCAGGACGAGTATCCCGAGTTGGTGGGGACGGAGCTGATCTACCCCGCCTCCCATACCGTGCGCAACGTCCTCGATCCCTCGGGACAGTACACCTGGGCCCTGTGCGTCGGCAACGGCCTGCGGCGCGTTCCCATCAGCGGCGTCGAAGCTGGGCTGGGGACGGTCGGCGCCCCGCTGTTGATGAAGCTGCATCAGACCGACAGCTTCGAGCACAACGCCGACTGGGGAGTGGTCAAGGCCTTCAACTACCAGGACCAGGCGTACGACGTGGAGTTCCTCGGCAATCTGGCCTTTGTCGCCGACGGCTCCAATGGCCTCACCGTCTACGACACCAGCAAAGACCCGACCCGGGCTAACAGCGGCTTCTTCGTCGCTAACCTCGGTTACGTCCAGGGGACCCCCCTTCTGGGGACCGCTTCGGGGGTGGAATTGTGGGCCAACCCCGCCGACGGTAAGCGCTACGCCGTCATCGCTGCGGGCCCCTACGGCATCGGGGTTGCCGATATCACCGATGTCGCGGCCATGAAACTGGTCAAGGTCTTCCAGCCGATCAAGTATGAAAACGGCGATATCGGGGTGGCCGACGGTCAGGCGATCGACGTCGAAGTGATCGGGGACAAGGCCTACTTCTCCTACGACAGCTTCGGCGTACTGTGCTACAGCATGGCCGACCTGATCGCCCCGCTTCCCGTTGGGGTCAGCCCGACCGCCCTCTTCCTCAAAGCGCAGGACGGAGCGGTCATCTACGACTACCGCCCGGCGGTTTTGGCGCAGTTCAAGCTCCAGTACGTCCCCGGATATGAGGAGGTGGACGGCGGCGCGGTGAAGATGGCCTACACCGAACTCGGCGGCAAGCTGTATATCTACGCCGCCTTCGGCGCCGCCGGTCTGGTGAAGATCGACTACACCAACCCGACCGCTCCGACGCTGGTGCAACGGGTGGATACCGCCTCGGAGGCGGTCGACGTGGAGATCGTCCAGGGACGGATTTTCGTCGCCGACCATGGTGGCGGACTGGTCTATTTCAAATAGTCAGCCGGAGAGGAGCATGCCCTGCCGGCAGGGGGAAACCCCTGCCGGCCTTTTCCCCGAAATCCCCCCATCCACGAGCCGGTCTCCTTGATCCGGGGCAGGGGCTTTCAACCTGCACAAGGGACCGAGCTCTCCCGCAACAAACTTTCTTCGGAGGGAAAAAGGAGAAGGCGACTGCGTGCCTTGTACCGGTGGCTGTTCCTGGCCACAACTCATTTCTATTAAATAAAAGGAGATTGCACCCGATGCGTAGCATTCAAATGATCACTCCGGGATCATGGTTCAGGGGTCTCATTGCCCTTTTGTGCCTGCTGTTTCTGGCCGGACCGGCCTGGTCGGCCAAACCCGCACCGCCGCCCACCGGCACCGGCACTCTGACCGGCAAGGTGACCATCGCCGGGACCCGCACCGCCATTATCGGCGCCACGGTCAAGGCGGTCGGCACCGCCGGCAGCTATACGGCGACCGCCGATGCCAAGGGGGTCTACAAAATGACCCCTCTGCCCGGCGACTACCAGGTGACCGCTTCGGCCACCGGCTACACCAGCCAGACCTTTAATGCCACCATCAAAGCCGGCATCACCACTACTGTTAACTTTTCCCTGTCAGCGGCGACGGTCACCGGCGGCACCCTGACCGGCACCGTGCGCAGCGCCACCACCGGCGCCGTCCTCGCCGGCGCCCAGGTCGCCACCGGCAGCGGCGGCTACTCGGCCCTGACCAACAGCCTCGGCGTCTACCAGTTGTCGGTGGCGGCGGGGAGCTACCAGCTGACCGCCAGCGCCACCGGCTACCAGAGCGCCACCCTGGCCGCCTCTGTCGTCGCCGGCGCCACCACGACCAACGACTTCAACCTGCAGCCGCTCTCGACCACCCTGTCCATCACCAGCCTCAGCGCCACCCCCAGCAGCTTCAACGAGGGCGCGACCAGCACCGTGAGCCTGTCGGCGGTCATCGCCGGCACCCCCACCAGCTACGCCTGGAGCCAGCTGAGTGGCCCGAAGGTCCCCTTGAGCGCCATCTCGGCCACCAGCGCCAGCGCCGACGTCAGCGCCCTGGCGGTCGCCGCCGAGGCGGAGCTGGTCTTTCGCCTGAGTGTGAGCGGGACCAACGGCCCCGTCACCAAGGATGTCGCCGTGCTGGTGAGGCCGGTCGACATCGCCCCGGTCTTCGGCCCCAACGTGCAGATCGGCGGCTCCACCACCGCCGTCGGCCGCTTCACCTACGGCGGCGCCCCGTGGTGCGTGTTCAACATCGGCACCATCCTCAAGGCGACCCCCGTCGGGATGACCAAGGGGGCGCTCTACAGCCTCGCTCTCCCCGGCAACGTCCAGGATCTGAAAGTCTTCACCTACAATGGCGGCACCTACGCTGTGGCCGCCCTCGGCGGCGCCGGCGTCGCCCTGATCGATTTGACCAACCCGGCGGCGATGACTCTGGTCAACGTCGCCCCGGTCAACTACCTGCTGGAGAACGTCACCTTCACCGAAACCGGCGGCGCCATCCTCTACGGCAACAGCTTCGCCAGCAGCGCCTCCCCCATCGTCTGCGTGGAGACCGACGGCATCAGCCTCTATCTGGGCAACCACGAATTCGGCATCCACAAGACGGCCCTGCTCAACCTCTTCGCCGATGTTCGCGAGGCCGACGGCACCTTGAAGATCGACAGCGAGGTGGCCACCGTCCAGTACGCCGGCGAACACGCCTGGGGCGGTCCGATCAGCCTCCGGCTGTTCGGCGGCAAACTCTTCTCCGGCCTGGGGATGCAGGGGATGGGGATCTTCGATCCAGCCACCCTGCAGCAGGTCGGCCGCTACAACCTCTACACCGACGAGGCGCGCACCGAGGACTACTTCGGCGCCATGGCGGTCACCCAGGCGGTGGCCAAGGACGCCAGCGGCGCCCCCTTTGTCGACGCCTTCACCGGTCTGCCCGACTACCGCCAGGTCAACTACGAGATCACGGTCATCATGAAGGGAACCGGGGCCGGCGAGCCGACCCCCTGGGCCGACCTGGAGCGCAACGGCAAGTGGTTCTACGAGGCGCTCGACGTCGATGTCGCCCTGCAGGGGAGCCGGACCATCGCCTACATCGCCTCCTCCCTGGGGGGGGTGGTGGCCGTTGATGTGACCGGCTACGCCACCGCCACCGCCACCAGCTTCCTCAACGGGCGTTACCTCGGCTTCTTCCCGGCGGTGCCGGCCAACGGCCCCTACGACACCCTCTCCTCCCCCGCCAGCCTCCTCCCCTATGAAGGGGCCGGCATGCTCAAGGAGGCCGGAATGGGGACGGTGCGGGTGCGCGGCGACCAGCTCTTCCTCACCGATCATTTCGCCGGCCTGGTGATCCTCTCCGGCGCCGCCAATCCCGAGTTCACCTGGCGGGGATCCAACCCCCCGTACAACAACAACACCGACGGCATCGCCGACAACAACGTCCCGGTCTTCGAGGATATCACCTCCTACGACATGGCCCCCTATGATACGTCCGACAACGAGTCGCTCCCCCGGGCCTTCTACCAGGCCCCCTGTCAATTGGCGACCCGAGAGCTCAAGGGGCACGGCTACAGCCTGGCGGTGATGGACAGCATCAACCTGACCAGCGCCGGCCAGGTCGACGTGCTGGAGTGCTCCAGCGGCGGCGGCTTCGTCTTCGTCGACGTCAAGAGCCTGAGCGCTCCGCTGATGGCCGACCGCTTCGCCATCGTCGTCTACTTCCCGACCACCGACGAGATCGGCGCCGCCCCCGACGGCACTCCGACCCAGACCATCACTTTGGGCCACACCGACAGCATCGCCGCCAGCCGCGACTACATCTACATCTCCGACGGTCCCCACGGCGTCTCCGCCTGGCGCATCACCGATGCCGCCGGCTACCCGATCGACAACATCCACCTGGTCGGCAACACCCTGCAGGACGAGTACCCGCAAACGGTCAACGGCGAGTTGATTTATCCTGCCTCCCACACCGTGCGCAACATCATCGATCCGTCCGGCCAATACACCTGGGCCCTGTGCGTCGGCAACGGCCTGCGCCGGGTGGCGATCAGCGCCGTCGAGACCGGCGTCGGGACAGCCGGCGCCCCGCTGCTGATGAAACTGCACAACACCGACAACTTTGAGCACAACGCCGACTGGGGGGTCGTCAAGGCCCTCAACTATCAGGACCATGCTTATGACGTCGAGTTCCTCGGCAACCTGGCCTTCGTCGCCGACGGCTCCAACGGCCTGACTGTTTACGACACCAGCAAAGACCCGACCCGGGCTGGCAGCGGCTTCTTCGTCGCCAACGTCGGCTACAACAAGGGGAGCCCGCTCCTCGGGACCACCTCCGGGGTGGAGTTGTGGAGCAACCCGGCCGACGGCCAGCGCTACGCCGTCATCGCCTCCGGTCCCGTGGGGATCGGGGTAGTCAACATCAGCAATGTCAACGCCATGGCGATCGTCAAGGTGTTCGAGCCGATCAAGTATGAAAACGACGAACTCGGCTCGGCTGACGGTCAGGCTATCGACGTCGAGGTGATCGGCGACAAGGCCTATATCACCTACGACAGCTTCGGCGTCCTTTGCTACAGCATGGCCGACCTGATCGCCCCGGTCCCCGCCGGGGTCTCCCCCACGGAGCTGTTCAAGAAGGCCACCACCGGCAGCATCCTTTACGACTATCGGCCGGCGGCCCAGGGCCGCTTCAAACTGCAGTACGTGCCGGGGTACGAGGAGGTCGACGGCGGCGCGGTGAAGATGGACTACACCCTGCTGGGGGGCAAACTGCACCTCTATGTCGCCTTCGGCGCCGCCGGGGTGGTGAAGGTCGACTACACCGACCCGACCACACCGGTGCTGGTCGACCTTGTCGATACCGCCTCCGAGGCGGTGGGGGTTACCATCGCCCACGGTCGGCTGTTCGTCGCCGACCACGGCGGCGGCCTGGTCTATTTCAAATAGTCGAGATCTGCCGGCAGGGGAAAGCCCCTGCCGGCCTTTCCGCAAGGAGGTGATGCCTGTGTCGTGAGATGAACGAAAGCACCTGAGTGATTGCCATGAATTTTCTTTGGAGACTGGAAAGGAGCAGTAAAAATGAATAAAACGACGCGAAGAAGGGGGTTGAGCCTCCTGTTGTTGTGCCTGGTTTTCCTGGTCGGCTCCACCGGCGCCTGGGGGGCCAAAAAAGAGAAAGTCATCAC
>JACZKF010000626.1 GCA_014860175.1 Desulfuromonadales bacterium
GGCTTGGTGGTGAAGAACGGTTCGAACAGTCGCGGCAGCAATTCGGCGGGGATGCCGCAGCCGTTATCGGAAATGGCGATCTGCACCCGGTTCCCCTGACAGGAGCTGCGCACCCGGATAACCCCCTGCTTGTCGATAGCCTGGGCGGCATTGACCAGCAGATTCATGAACACCTGGGTGAGTTGCTGCGGGTTGCAGCGGACCAGGGGGATCTCCCCCAACTCCTTCTCCAGCGTCGCCTTGTACTTGATTTCGTTCCAGAGCACGTTGATGGTACTGACCAGGCAGGCGTTGAGATCGGCCGGACGGCACTCGCCTTCATCCCGGCGGGAAAAGGTCTTGAGGTCCTGGACGATCTTCTTCACCCGGTCGGCGCCGTCCAGCGATTCGCTGATCAGATCGCCGACATCGCCCAGGATGTAGTCGACCTTCAGCTGCCGCCGCAGTTCCACCAGCTGAGACGGAGCCCCCCCCTCCCCTCTGGCCAACAGCTCGCCCTGGGCGGCCAGAAACTCCCCCAGGCGGCTGAAATATTTCTGCAAGGTGTTCAGATTGCTGCCAATGAACCCCATCGGATTGTTGATCTCGTGCGCCACCCCAGCCGCCAGCTGGCCGATGGAGGCCATTTTCTCCTGCTGCAGAATGCGGGCCTGGGTCGCCTTGAGCTCGGAGTAGGCCCGTGCCAGCTCCCGCTGGGCGGTCTCCAGCTGCTCCTTGTCCTGCCGCAAGGCTTCCTCCAGCTGTCGGCGCTCGGCGATTTCGTCGACCAGCGAATGGTTCACCCGCTGCAGGTCGCTGGTGCGCTGAGCGACTATCCGCTCGAGGTTGGCATTGAGCTTCTGCAGCGCCACTTCGGCCCGTCGCCGCTCGGTAAAGTCGTCGATCACGGCGATGAAGCCGTTGGGTGAGCCGGTTTCGCCGAAGCTGGGGAACGCCTGGATGCGCAGGTAGCGCCGGCGACCGGCCACTTTTTTTTCCATTTCAGCACAGACCGCCCGGCCGCTCGCCATCGCCTCCTCCCCCGGGCAACCGGCACAGACCTGCGCCTCGCCCCAGAAGACCTCATGGCAAGGGCGACCGAAAACCTCCCCGGCGGAGCGGCCGATCAAGCGCCCCAGGCCGCTGTTGATCATCACCACCCGCCCCTGGGTGTCGATCATGGCGATACCCAGATTGATGTTCTCCACCAGGGAGCGGTAACGTTCCTCGCTCTGGCGCAGGCCGATCCCGGCCAGCGTCCGTTCGGTGATGTCCTGCATCATGGCCAGCCGGGAGACTTCCCCCCCCTCGCCGGCAAAGGGGGTATCGACCACGAAGTACCAGCGCTCGTCTCTGGCCCCCTGCACTTCCCGGCGCAGCGTCTCTCCCCCCAAAATGCGCTCGTGCTCGCACCAGGGGCAAGGCTCCTCCAGTCCGTGCAGCGCCTGGTGGCACAGCTCGCCGACGGCATTGCGGCCGGTCCGGCGGCGCAGCCGGTCGTTCATATAGGTGAGACGGCGCGCCGGCGAACAGATGTAGATATAACCGTCAAAGGCCTCGATGATGGCGGCCAGCTGCTGCTCGCGCTGGCGGATTCGGCGATTGGCTCGCAACACCCGGCCGGCGTGCTGCAGGACTCGCTCCAGTACGCCGGCGGTCAGCTTCGACTTCTCCACCAGATCGACCGCCCCCGCCTCGACCAGCTGCCGTTCCTGACCGCTGGCAGCGGCGGCGGTCAGCAGAATCAACGGTATGCCGGCCGCCTCCAGCGCTTCGCGCAGTTGGGCCGGAGGGCCGTCGGCATCGAAATCGACCAAAGCGATATCGATGCCGGCCGGCTCGCCGCCGCTCCACTCTCCCCGGGCCAGAACGAAGCGCTCTCCGGGGATGGCGGCCAGCAGCGCCGCCACCTGCTCGGCAAAGAGGGCATCGGCCGTTGCCAGCATCACTCTCAGTGCTGGTTCCTGATTCATGCGGGGGAGCCCCTCTTCGGTTGGACCTGGTCCAAATGAGTCAAAATCTTGACTCGGCTTCCGTCTTTTGACGCGGGTGTTCTCCGCAAGGCACGCTCAGCGCCTGCTGCGAGCGAAAAAAGGGTTCTCAAAGAACCTGTTTACTCAAGTTTCATGCCATCGGCGCGCACTCCGGATCATCCATGGTACTGGCCGGGGATTTGCAAGGTTTTGGCTGCCGATACATTCTTGCCAAGGAGCGCCCCCTGTTTGCCAATAGAAGCCTGAAGACCAAAATGACCGCCGCCATGGCGGTGATGACGGCGGCGCTCCTCTCCGCCCTCGCCTTCACCGCCCTGGCCTATTTCGAACGGGGATTCAAAACCTCTCTCGGTCAGCAGCAGTTTACCCTGGTGTCGGGCCTGGCCAGGGAAATGGACCAGAAGATCGAGCATGCCCAGGCTGAACTGCTCGGACTGGCCCCCCTCCTTCCCCTCGACCAGTTGGGGGATCCGGCGGCGCTGCAAACATTTCTGGAAAAGCACCGGGGTTGGGTGGGACACTTCGACGCCGCCATCGCCGTCCTCTCCGCCAGCGGCAAGGTGCTCGCCTTCTCGCCGGTGGAGGCGGAGCTGGCAGGCAAGGATCTTTCGTTTCGCCCGCACATCCGGCAGACGCTGGTGACCGGGAAACCGCAAATTTCCGATCCGTTTTTTTCCGTGCAGCAGAACGGCCATCCGGTGGTCGCCTTTACCGCGCCCGTCCTCGGTCCGGACGGGGAGGTGGTCGCGATTCTGGCCGGCGCCATCGACCTGCTCCGGGAAAATTTCCTCGGCGCACTGGCCGCCACCACCCTCGGGCAGACGGGCTACCTCTACCTGTACGGCACCGACCGCACCATCATCGTCCATCCCGACCGCAGCCGCATCCTGCAGCGCGACGTTCCCCCCGGCGCCAACCGGCTGTTCGACCTGGCCATCGAGGGGTTCGAGGGACCTGGGGAGACGGTCACCTCCCGCGGCCTGCACGCCTTCAGCTCCTTCAAGCGGCTGCAGAGCCGCGACTGGATTCTGGCGGCCAACTACCCGGTCGCAGAGGGGCTGGCGGCGGTCACCCATGCCAGGCGCTTCATGCTGCTGGCTCTGGCCGGCTTCACCGTACTGGCCCTTCTCATTACCCGGGGGATGATGCACTACCTTCTGACCCCGCTGCTGAGCCTTACTGACAGCATTCGCCGCATGACCGGCGACGAGAAGCTGCCGACCAGGGTGCGGCTTGCGGCCGGTGGCGAAATTGGCGCGCTGGCTACCGCCTTCAACCGGTTGCTGGAGGAGACGGAAAAGCGCAAGCGGGCGCTGCGGGACAACCTGCTGTTTCACCAGGCGCTGATCGAGACGATTCCGGTCCCGCTCTGGTACAAGGACCGCGACGGCCGCTTCCTCGGCGCCAACTCGGCTTTCGCCGCCGCCTTCGGAGAAGATCGGCAGAGCATCGTCGGCAAGACCGTCTTCGACCTGGCACCCCCCGGGTTGGCCGCCGATTACGATGCCGCCGACCGTTCCCTGTG
>JACZKF010000627.1 GCA_014860175.1 Desulfuromonadales bacterium
GCGCCGGGCCTGGGTGATGTACCAGTCGATTTCGTCGTTGCACGAACCGCTGTTCCAGGCCTCCACTCCAGCCAGTCCCAGCTGTTTCAGATCGTCGAGCAGGCGCAGAAAAAGGCGCCGGTCCGGGGTGATGAACGGCGGATGGGCGAGGACAGTGATCCCCCCGGCCCGGTGCACCAGATTGATTGCCTCACCCACCGGGAAGTAGCGTTTGGGGACGTTGCAGGGGACCAGAAAATTCTGGAAAGCCGCTTCGGAGCTTCGCACATACCCCCGCTCCAACAGAGCCATGGCGATATGCGGGCGGCCGAGAGTGCCGCCGGCATAAGCCTCGACCTCGGCCAACGGGATCGCCTCCCGTCCTTGGCGTTGCAACAGCTCGTTCACCCGCGCCAGAATCTGCTCATTGCGACCGGCCCGGAAACTGCGGAACCGCACCAGGGCCTGCTGTAGACCAGGGTCGCGGTAATCGAAGCCATAGCCGAGCAGATGCACATCCTCCACCTGCTCCCAGATGACCGACAGTTCGACGCCGGGGAGAACCTCCACCCCCAGTTCATGGCCGGCCGCCATCGCTTCCTCGATGCCATCGATGTTGTCGTGGTCACACAGGGCAATGGCCTTCAGCCCCGCCGCGGCCGCCAGGCGAACGACCTCCCCCGGCCGGTGGACACCGTCGGAGCAGGTGCTGTGCAGGTGCAGATCGACGTAGCGTTCCATCTGAAAACTCTAGCGTAAAAACCGCCAACCGCAGGACGACTGGGGGTCTCGGTAAGAACCGGGTGAGAGGCTGGATAGCGCAGGCTCAGGTCGGTGCCGGGGCATTGCAGGGGAGAGCACAGTGAAAAAAAAACGGGACGCACAGGAGGGGAAGTGCGTCCCAATAACAAATTAGCGACAGGATAACATGACGAATTTGACTCGTCAATGTTTAATTAATTAGAGCTTTTCCTCAAGCTACCCCAGAGTCACTCTTCCAGGAGGAGCAGAAAGGGTCGAATTGGCTTGACAGTAAAGAAGAGGCCAGTAGACTCATTAAATCTATTGGCAGAACGCGACCGCCAGCCAACATCTTTTTTTGCCCAGGAGGAGATAAAATGAAAGGGAATCCGCAACTCATCGAACAGCTCAACACCCGGTTGATCGAAGAACTCGGGGCCATCAACCAGTACTTCGTCCACGCCGAAATGTGCGAGGATTGGGGATATGAGACACTCAAGTCAGCGATCAAGAAACGCTCCATCCAAGAGATGAAGCATGCGGAGAAACTGATCGAACGCATTCTCTTTCTCGAAGGGCGTCCCATCGTCAGCCGGTTGGACAAAATCACCATCGGCTCAAAGGTCGAAGAGATGCATCAGAACGACTGGAATGCCGAATCCGCCGCCATCAAGGGGTATAATGAAACCATTCGCCTGGCGGCCGAAGTCGGTGACAACGGGACCAAAAAGATGCTGGAAGAAATCCTCAAGGAAGAGGAAGAACATATCGACTGGCTCGAATCGCAGAAAGACCAGATCGACCAGATGGGGATCCAGGTCTACCTGGCCGAGCAGTTGGGCTGAGCGATCGGCAGCAGGGAAACAGACAGGGGGAGGCAGTTCGCCTCCCCCTGTCTGTTTTAGGGGCCGCCATCAGCGTTCAAACTGATGGTGGGAACCTTGGCTCAGTGCCGGCTGTTGAAGGTCAGGCAATCGGCCTCGTTCCCCTGCATGCCGACCTCGATGTTCGGCGCCGTGCACTCCAGATCCGCATTGTACTCACACTCGGCCGCCTTGCAGGCCCCGACCCCCGCCGTTGCGCTCTTGTCCCCGCCAGGCGTGTCTGATTCAAAAAAGGTGTCGCAGATCGGGGTATCCGGGTCTTCTCCGACAGTGATAGCCAGGGCGTGACACGCCTTGTTGTCGTTGTACGCACAGCTGGAAACGGAACATTCCGAGACTTTGGGCATTTGCATAGCCAAACTCCTTTGCGAGGGGGTGGTTGAGTTGTATGAATATCAATCAATCCGCCTCTGTCAAGGAGCCTGAACTCCAGCCTCATTTGGCTACCGGCTCCAGGCGAGCCCGGCCAGAACCGTCAGATCGGTCTCGGCCCGATTGAGGCCGGCTTTTACTCCGAAGTTGAGGGCAAGCGTCTCGTTGACCGAATAGATCAGGCCGCCAAGGACAAAGGCCGGGTGCCGATTATCCCCGTGGGCGCCATTTCTTTCGACGCCGATGTTACCGACCAGGTCGATGCGGTCGGTCAGTTTGCGCACGGCAGCCAAAGAGGCGTGCCAGATTTCGCGGCGGTTATCCTCCCGGTCGGCCTTCAGCCTGAACTCATTGATGGCGTAGCCGAGGTTGAGGTGCAGGTCGACCGGCTCGAACTCCCGGCTGGCAATCAGAGTGAGGCCGTATGACACCCGGCCGTTGCCGAGCCCTTTTTCTTCCTCCCCGGTCGGTAAGGAGATGGCCGGCTTGAGGGCAAGGGAGCCGAGACTCCCCTCGAGGAAGCGCCACTTGGCCTCGACGCTCAGGTCGGCCAGGCCGTCCTCCTCCCCGACGACCACCCCGTCCTCTTTGCTCCGGCTCCATTGATAGGGGATGCCGAGGACGAGGTCGAGAGCGTCGCTTATCCCGTAGGTCGCCACCAGTGCCGTCTCACCGCCCCGCTCCCGGATCCGCACCCCCTCGATCTTCTCCCGGTCAAAGCCGAACTCGCTGTTGAGTTCCACCAGGACCCCTCCCCGGCCGGCGGTGCCGGTGTCATCGGTCACCAGCGGGTGGGCGGCCATTACCGGTTGAACTGCCAGCAGCGCCAGCAAAAGAATCATTCCAGTGAGTACCATTTTCGAGTGCATCTGCTTCTCTCCCTTCGGTGTAAGTAACTGTGACCTGTAGCCGTTTTGACTTTGATTATCGTTTTCCTGTTTTGGCCGAAAAAACCCCTCGGGCGGCATAGTCACCCAGGGTGGATCAAAACTTTTGAAGACGGGGAGTGGTTCGGAGTTCCCCGTGCCGTCAGTTGCTGACGGCACGGGAAATGGCTCTACTTCTTGTCGCAGCTGCCGTGGTCACAGCCGGGGCAATGCCCCTTCTTCTTGATCACCGAACGGTAGAAGAGATAGCCGGCCGCCCCGAGGATCAGCACCATCCAGATGACATCAACGACCCCCATGTCACCCTCCCAGGCCGAGGAAAGTCCCGCCCTGGTAGATGATCAGGGCGACGGTCCAGGCGAGGACCGACTGGTAGACGAAGGCGACGCCGAACCACTTCCAGGAGCCGAACTCCTGGCGCATGGCGATGGCGACGACCACGCACGGCATGTAAAGGAGGACGAAGGCCATGAAGGCGTAGGCGGTGAGCGGGGTAAAGGCGCCGCGGACCGAGTTTTTGAGAGGGCCGAGCCCCTCCTCTTCTTCGGCGGCCAGAGAACTGACGCCGAAGGTGGAAAAGACGGCGGTCCCTGCCCCTTGCACGGCTTCGAGGAAGCCACCGCCGATCTCCGCCAGATCTTCGCTCAAGGTGGGGGTCACGGCTTCCGCCTCGGCCGCCTCCGACAGCGCCTGCGGGGCGTAGATTTCCCCCATGGTGCCGACGACGATCTCCTTGGCGATGATACCGGTGAGCAGTGAAGAGGCGGCCTCCCAGTTGCCGAACCCGATGGGGGCGAAAATCGGGGCGACGGCGGCCCCCGCCTGACCGAGATAGGAATCGCGCTTGCTCTCCACCCCCCAGGGGAGGTTGAGGAGGAACCAGACGAAGACCGAGACGGCCAGGATGTAGGTGCCGGCTTTGATCAGAAAATGCTTCCCCTTCTCCCAGGTGTGCAGGCAGAGGCTCTTGAAGGAAGGCATGCGGTAGGGGGGGAGTTCCATGATGAACATCGGCGCCTCGCCCCGGAAGAGAGTCTTTTTGAAAATCAGCCCCATGAGGATGGCCAGGGCGATTCCCATCACGTACAGCGACCAGATGACGGTGCCGGCGCTGGCGGCGAAGAAGACGCCGGCGAACAGTACGTAGACCGGCAGGCGCGCCCCGCACGACATCAGGGGGAGGAGCAAGGCGGTGAGCGCCTTGTCGCGGGGATTTTCCAGGGTCCGGGTGGCGTAGATGCCGGGGACGTTGCAGCCGAAGCTGAGGAGCATCGGGATGAACGATTTGCCGTGCAGACCGATGGCGTGCATCGCCCGGTCCATGACGAAAGCGGCGCGGGCCATGTAGCCGCTCCCCTCGAGAAAGGTGATGAAGAACATCATGGCGAAGATGACCGGGACGAAGACGAGGACGAAGCCAACGCCAGCCATCACCCCCTCGGTGGCCAGGGAGACCGTCCACGCCGGCGCCCCGACGGCGCCGAGCCCCGCCGTCGCCCAGCGCATGAAGGGGCCGGCGATCATGGCATCGAGCCAGTCGGCAAAGGGAGTCGAGATATCGAAGGTCAGTTTGAACATCAGCCACATGGCGCCGAGAAAGATCGGAATGCCGAGAAAGCGGTTGAGGACGATCCGGTCGATCTTCTCGGTCAGCTCGGTCTTGCGGATCTCAGGCTTGTGCAGCACCTCCCGGGTGAGGCCGGCCGCCAGGCCATAACGGGCGTCGGCCATCAGCGCCTCGATATCTTCGCCGTGAGCCTGGCGCAGGTGGCGCAAGGCCTCGGCGGGAAGGGCGTCTGGGCCGAGATTTACCTCCTGCTGTACCTTGGTATCCCCTTCGAGCAGCTTCAAGGCCAACCAGCGCACCGGATAGCGCGCGGCGAGAGCCGGATGACGGCTGTGCAACTCCTCGCCCACGGCGGCCGCTGCCGTCTCGATGTCGGTGCCGTAGCTGAGACGCGGGGGGACGGCTGCCGCCGCGTCGACCGTCCGCACAACGTTCTTCAGCAGCTCGTCCAGGCCGCTCTTCCTGGTCGCCGCCGTCGGAACGACGGGTATGCCAAGCATCTTCTCCATCGCCGGGACATCGATGCGATACCCCTTCGCCTCGGCTTCGTCGAAGATGTTCAGTGCCATCACCACCGGAATTCCCAACTCCAGCAGCTGCACCGTCAAGTAGAGATTGCGCTCGAGATTGGTGGCATCGACGACGTTGATCACCAGGTCGGGACGCTGGCTGACCAGGTAGTCGCGGGCGATGATCTCCTCCTCGGTGTAGGGGGAGAGGGAGTAGGTCCCCGGCAGGTCGACCAGCCGGATGTGGCGGCCGGCGAAGTCGAAGGAGGCTTCCTTCTTCTCCACCGTCACCCCCGGCCAGTTGCCGACGTGCAGACGGCTGCCGGCCAGGGCGTTGATGAGAGTCGATTTGCCGGCATTGGGGTTACCGGCCACCGCTACCGTGATCGTCTCGGCCGGCACCGGCCGCAGGTGGCTTTTGCCGGACGCCGCCGGCACTGCCGTCTCGTTCTCGATTTTCGCCAGGCTCACGAGCGCACCTCGATGGCAATCCCCTGCGCCTCTTTTTTCCGCAGAGAAAGATGGTAGCTCTTCACCTTAACCTCGATCGGGTCGCCCAGCGGGGCCACCTTGAGCACCTGGATTTCTTCCCCCACCAACACCCCCATGTCCATCAGTCGCCGACGCAGGGGGCCGATGGCGCCGATGGCGCTGATCGTCCCCTGCTCACCCGGCTTCAACATCGCCAGATTCATACTAACCTCCTAAATATCGTCACTTTGTACGCTGCAGACCTGTTTCACGCGAAGCCGCGAAGAGCGCGAAGATAAAAGCAGGTCTTCAGGTTTTCTTCGCGCTCTTCGCGGCTTCGCGTGAGAATGCCTTGGTTCTTGCCCAGAATCAGGCCGGCTTGCGCACCATGATCTTCATCGCCAAAGCCCGAGCCAGGGCTATGCGCGATTCATCGATGCGAAGCAGAATGGGGCCGCTACCGTTATTGAGCATTTCGACCATTTTGCCCACCCGCAGCCCCATAT
>JACZKF010000628.1 GCA_014860175.1 Desulfuromonadales bacterium
GGTCGTCTGCCTCGCCACCGCCCACCCGGCCAAATTCCCCGAAGCCGTCCGTCAGGCCACCGGCCGTGACCCGGACGTCCCCCCTTCTCTGGCCGGCATCGAAAGCCGGGAGAAGCGCTGCGAGGTGATCGAGGCGGAGACGGAGAAGATCAAGGAGTTCGTTGCGCAGCACGCGCTGTAATCCAGAGCCTTTTGTCCCCCTGTATGCTCCTCGGAGCTCCACCCCAAAAGACATCCTATTAGTTCCTGGGCAATGCAGGATCTGGTTCCCGGATGATTTGCAAGAACCCAGATATTACAGAGGCCAGCCCGATTGTTCGGGGCTGGCCTTCTGTCTGAAATCTGGTGATTTGTAGGACTCCAGTTCCGACCTGTCTGGAACTGGAGAGCTTTCCCGCACCTGTTGAAAAAAGGATGGACATAACAAAACTTGTCAGTTATTTTTTAGATTACCCATCGAATCACTTGGGTACAAAGAGGGAGGATTTATGAGCAAGAAAATTAAAAATGCTATTGGAAACTTGATCGAAACTGTCAGCAAAAAGCCTCAGCTCGCCATCTCCGTATTTCGCGCGTCCTCCTTTTCCGACCAGAACACCTTCGCGATTCGCTCAATATCCGCGGTTTTTCGACCACTATGGACGAATCTCTGGAACTCGGCGGCACCGATACCGGCCCGACCGGTGGAATGCTGATCGAGGCTTTTGGCGCTTGCCAGGAGATCATCTATCGGGCATATGCGGCGGTCATGGGACTGCAGATCGAGCGCGTTGAAGTGCATGCAAAGGGGTACCTTGACCTGCGGGGGCTGCTGAACCTCGCCGACGTCCCTTCAGGATTTTCCCAGATTTCCTTTAAGACACGGATCGATTGATCGTTGCTTCGGTGGGAACGCTGCGCTGGCCGGCGGGGAATGGTGGCCATGAAATGGCGATGATGATGCTCTATGCAGGACGTTGAAAAACCCTCCTTCTATCTACAAGGCATTGAAATGACCGAGTCTTTTCAAGGAGAAGAAAATGGAATCGATGCTCTCGAAAGGCTCCGATTTCTTGAAGTCATGGAGGAGATCAACCAGGTCATCCATCGGGCGAACGATCCCGAGCAGATGCTCTGGAACGTTCTGGCCAAGGCATTTTCCGTCCTCGCCTGTGACCGCATCTGGCTTTTTCATCCATGCGACCCATACGCCGAAACCTACCGCATCCCTGTGGAGATCACCCGAGACGAATATCCCGGTGCCGGGACGCAACAGATAGTTCCCATGAAGCCGAGGGGAGATGAATACTGTGCCAAGGCCCTGGCGACTGACGGTCCGGTTTTGTTTGGCGCCGATACCGACCCCCCCATTTTCAGAGAACTCGCAGAAAGGTTTGGTGTCCGCTCCCAGATATCAATGGCCATCTATCCCAAGGTCGGCAAACCGTGGATGCTCGGGATGCATCAATGTTCGCACGAGCGCCTCTGGACTGAAGCAGAACAACGGCTTTTTGAAGCGATCGGCCGAAGAATCGGCGAAGGGCTGAGCACATTACTGTTGCTGCGCGATCTCCGGATGTCCGAGGAGCGGTTCGATCTGGCCGTGAAGGGTACTCGGGATGGGTTGTGGGACTGGCCCGACGTTAAACAGGACCTGATGTGGTGGTCTCCGCGGGTATATGAAATCATCGGCTACTCTCCGGATGAACTCCCCCCCTCCCTCACCGCTCTGAAATCGCTGGTCCACCCCGAAGAAATTGAGTTGGCTGAATGTCAAGGGTCAGCGTTATTGAGCACCCCCGGGGTCACGGTTATTGAGCAGTTTGACCTTCGGTGAGTTCGGTTGTCGTTGTGTTCAGGGCCGGGGTTTGTGGTCGGTTGCGTTTGCGATAGGACTCTCCTTTCATGACGAGGTGATGGGCGTTGTGGGCCAGTCGGTCGAGGGCTGAGTTGGCCATGACCGGATCGGGAAACAGTGGTAGCCAGTCGGCCGGGGGCCGGTTGGAGGTGACGATGATTGCGCCGCGCAGATGGCGCTCGGCGACGATCTCGTAAAAGTCTTCAGCCTGGGTCATGGTCATGGGCTTGAGGCCGAAGTCGTCGATGATCAGCAGGTCGGGACTGAGGTGCCGGCGCAGCTCGACTTCCCATGAGTTGTCGGCGCGGGCGGCCTGCAGAGTGCGGAAGAGCTTGACCGCTTTGACGAACAGCACGGAGCGGCCTGTCCGGCAGGCATGGTGCCCAAGAGCCTGGGCAAGGTGGGTCTTGCCGGTTCCTGCCGGGCCGTAAAGAAGGACATGTTCGCGTTTTTCGATGAAGAGCCCGGTGGCCAGGTCCCGGATGGCGGCAGGGTTCACGGTGGGGAGACTGGCAAAGTCGAACTCCTCCAAGGTCTTTGGCTCCTCGAAGCTGGCACGCTGCAGACGAAGGCGCAGTCCCTGGGTCTTGCGGCGTTCGATCTCGTCCTGAAGCAAAAGCTGGAGAAACTCGATATAGCCGAGTTGCCCCTGGCGGGCCTGCGCGAGGCGCACATCGAGGGTATCGAGCATGCGACCGAGCTTGAGGGCCTTGAGTTGTCCGGTGAGGGCGGCAGAGGTGCTCATGCGGCCACCTCCTCGGTCGCCCCGAAGCTCTCGGGCGGGTGCAAAAAGGTGAGCGCTTGCTCGGTCAGTGGAGCGCAGGCGGGCTCGGCTACCGGTTTCCAGAAGGTCGGAAGCCCCTCCTCCAGCACTCGCGTCAGGCGGCGGATCTCCGTGGTCTCGTAGGAGAGCAGATAGGCGCAGGCCTCATCGAGCCGCTCGGCCCCATACTTCTCTCCCAGTCGCAGCAGGGCTTGAGCCTTGCGCAGATTGCGGATGGCATGATCGGCAAGGATCGCCTCGGCCATGCGCCCGGCGTTCGGCCCCATCTTGCCGGCCTGCTCCCGGCACCAGGCGGGATGGGCAAAGAGATGGGCTTTGGCGGACTCGGGATAGTCGCCGGGATCGGTCATCCAGGTGCCGCGCCCTGTGGCACGTGGATGGGATTTGACCAACTCGTCATTGCAGTAGACTTCGACCAGGCGGCGTCCGGCGCGTAGCCACACGGTCTTGCCGACGAAGCGAGTCGGCAACGAGTAGTAGTTGCGCTCGAAGACGACGTGGTGATCAGGATGCACCTTGCACTCGGCCCAGGTGGGCGGGTCGAAGGCCGTCGCAGGCAGCGGTAGCAAGGCCGCCTGCTCCAGACGCTCGAAGCGCACCAGCGGCGCCTCTTGCGTCGTGCCATGGATCTGCCGGCCAACCTGCTCCCGGCACCAGTAGAGAGCCTTCTCGTTGAGGTCGGCCAGATCCGCATAGGAACGGCCAGCCACCAGTTGCTGGCGCACCACCGGCATTTGGCGCTCCACCTTCCCCTTGTGCTCGGGGGTAGCCACTTTAGCTGGATCGACGGCAAAGCTGTAATGCCGCTCCAGCTCCGCATAGGCGCGATTGATGGTGGGATCGTAAAGATCGGGGCGTACGACCCCTGCCTTCAGGTTGTCGAGCAGAATCGTTTGCGGCACGCCGTCGAAGAACTCGAAGGCGCGCACGTGGCAGTCGATCCAGGTGGCAAGATCCTGACGTTCGACGAACCGCACGAAGCGATGACGGCTGAAGGAGAGGGTCAACACGAACACCCACAGGGAACGAAGGGTATCGCCTAACTTCACCCGCGCCTTGCCGAAGTCCACCTGCCCCTGGCGTCCCGGAGGGCACTCCAGGCGCACGGTGACCCGAGGGGCTGCAGGTTCTATGCGGCTGCGGACGAACCGTTTGACGCTGGGGTAGCTCGGCTCGATGCCGCTCTCGGTAAGCAGTCGCCAGATCTGCTTCACGGTCATGTCCGGCTCCTCCAACCACTGGCGGATCTGGTCACGGTAGGGCTCAAGAAGCTGCTGTGCCGGTGCCGTCTCGATAAAAGAAGCCGGGGTCAACTGCTGGCGCAAAAGGGCCAGAACGCGGGCGCGCTCGGCTTCGTCGCCGCCGCGGGTAAGCCCCGCCTTGAGGGCCAGCCGCAGGTACTTGCGAACGGTCTGGCGGGATTGCCCCAGGGCGCGTCCCATCTGCGAAATGTTGTGCCCCTGCTGAAAGCGGAAGCACAGTTCATCAAGTTCGATCATAGGAATGGGTCTCCGAGCCATGCAACCTCCTGGGGGACATCTGATCCCGACAGGATAGTGGCATTGGCAGTTGGGAGCCCACCGAAGATGCTGGCGGGGTGCTCAATTCCGTTGACCCCGCCTGCGGTCAAACTGCTCAATTCCGTTGACCCGGGGTGCTCAATTCGGCTGACCCTGACCCGGGTCAAAGTGCTCAATTAGCATGACCCTCGACAGCTGAAAGCGCCTTTGCGACTGGCTGCGAGCGGCGGGACGAACCCTCTGACCTGGAATTTCGGTTGCAGTGCAGGTCGGGCGAGGTTCGCTGGATATGGGTACGCGGGTTGCCGCTCACGAATGAGAATGGGGAAGTATACAGGATGTCCGGTTCCTTTCGGGATGCCACCGAGCGCAAACGCGTGGAGGAGGAATTGCGGAAGTATCGTGACCACCTGGAGGACCTTGTCGAAGAACGTACGGCAACATTGACGCGACTGCATTCCGAGCTTGCATCGGCTTACCAGGATCTGGAGGCGTTTTCCTATACAGTTTCCCATGACTTGCGGTCTCCCCTGGCACCGATTATCGGCTTTGCCAAACTCCTCAAGAATCGTCGTGGATCGCAGTTGGATGACAAGGCGGTTGACATGCTGGAGGAAATAATCCTTCAGTCGGAAAAGATGCTGAGTCTTATTGGCGATCTTTTAGAATTGGCTCGGGTAAATAACACCGAAGGGCCACTCCAGCTTGAGTCGCCAGAACGAGCTGTTTGCGAAATCCTCAAGGAGTTAAGAACGGATTTCCCCCATGCGGAGGAATGGGTGAAAATACGAGCCCCCCTCCCTTCTGTCCATATGCATCGAACCCATCTTTCACAACTACTCTCAAATCTCATCGGCAATGCCCTGCGATATGCCGGGAAAAACGGTGTTCCTATTGAGGTCTTCGCAAAGAGGAGAGGAGAGCGGGTCCGGATAGGTGTTTGCGACCACGGCCAGGGCATGACTGCCCATGAGAAAAAAAGGGCCTTTGAAGCCTTCTTCCGAGGTTCTGCCGGGAGAAAAGTGCCCGGTACGGGGATTGGGCTGACTATTGTCGCCAAGATTGCCAAATTTTACGAAGGACGAGCCTGGGTCGAGAGCACGCCGGGTGGAGGTTGCACTATCTCGATTGAGGTCGTGGACCGGCAAGCGTGAAGCTAGGCGCTCACGAGAAGAGGTTAGTTTTATCGACAGTCGTCCCAGGCTGACGCGAACGGCGCCGAGTCCTGCGCCCGCGAACGCTGTAGCGGTTGCGATCGAAACAGACCAGCGCGGTTTGCGAGGACGCGGGCGGCGCTAACGAATGGTGTAGAGAACGAAACGCATGAAAACCTTCCTTTCTGAGTAAATACCCCCGCCGAAGAACTCAAGCGATCACCCCACGCCGAAGATGCCCACCAAAAGCCCCCTTTCTTCTCAAGAAAAATTGAGAAAATTCTCCATTCCACTAAACAAAATTCTTCATTATAGCTCTTTCCCCCTCCCCTGGAGGAACCGGGGATGGTCTATTTTTTTCTTTCGTCCCGCCAACTTAGATAAAAATAAAAAAAATGGAACGATGTTTGAAATGCAATCGATTGCTCACTTTACTCCTGTCCTGAGCACGACGTTAAAAGGCTCTTTTTTTCGGCGTTAATCCTCGCCTTAGGTGCAATGAGAAAGGAGGTGCATCCCCTAGCGGTTGTATGAGTGGATATCCCCGATGTTGGTCAACCAAATCAAATGCATGCAGGAGGACGTGAATGATGAGAACTGGGTTGGGTATCGCAGCCGCTATGGCCTTCTTCGCTTTTGCGGCAGCAAACGCAAGCGCCGAGACGGTGGAGAGCCGCTACAAGCTCTCCATCGGTGGCTATGTCAAGCTCGACTATATCAATCAATCAGCCAAACTAGGGCCCCTGAGCGGTCCGGTCCCGGCGGACGGCACCCTGGCCGCCGAGCAGAATGAGTCGCTGTTCACCGCCCGCCAGAGTCGCCTTAACTTCTCTCTGAAGGGGCCGGAGTTCAATGGCGCCAAGACGGGGGCGTTCCTCGAAGGGGACTTTTACGGTCCGGGCGGCTCCAATGAATCACCGAATTTCCGGATGCGCCACGCCTACGGCTTCGTCAACTGGGAGAACACCCAACTGCTCTTTGGCCAATTCTGGGACATTTTCGGCCCCTTCGTCGCTTCGACCTACGATTTCCGCTCGGGGGCTTTCACCGGCGGCCCCAACAATCCACGCGTCCCCCAGGCCCGACTCACCCACACCTTCAAGTTCGGCGACACCAACTCCATCCGGGTGATTGCCGGGGTCCAGAATCCGGTACAGAACTTCAAAGACGCCAACTCCAGCGGCGACATGGTAAACGTGGCCGGCCAGGTGATGCTGGTCAGCAAGGCGCTCGGGGTTTCCCCAGGCTACTTTGGCCTGCCAATGAACCCGTTGACCCTTGGTTTTTTTGGCCTCTACGGCAAGGATGAAGTCGCCGAGGGGGGGAATGCCGACGAGCACAAGATCGATGTCTACGGCTACGGCGCCTATGCCTTCGTCCCCTTGCTGAAATCGACTGACGGCAAAAGCAAGGCGATGACCCTGTCGTTCGAGGGGCAGGCCTATGTCGCCGCCGGCCTCAACACGCTCGGGGCGACCGCCGCTGCTACCGTTGGCACCGCCACCGACCGTGATGCCGCCAAAGGGTACGGCTTCGGTGGCCAGTTTATCTTCTACCCGACCCAGCCGCTCGGCATCGCCGCCGGCTACGGCCGGCGTCACATCATGGACCGCGACGATTACACCGGCGCGGCCGAGAAGTACAACGAGCAATACTTCGCCAATGTCTCCTATGACTTCAATCCCGCCGTCCGTCTCGCTGCGGAATATCAGCGGTTGCAGACCAAGTACCTGGCAGCCCCGGCCGCTGCCACCGACGACCGCGGTGAGGCCGATCGCTTCATGCTCTCCGCCATGTACTTCTTCTAAGCCGATCCGCCAGATCGGTTCTTCTCTCGACGTTCACCGACAGTCTCTTGAACTTGCCCCGGTAACCCCGGGGCTTTTTTCCCTCCGACTGAAGAATATCCCCCAGCCGCTGTTCTATTTTCCCCAGCGGCGATTCCAGATTGCAGGATTTTTGTAGTCATTTCCAGCTTATTTTCCTGGTATGGAATCTGTAAGGGAATTTCCGTGAACATCTCACCCCCGCAGGAGTACCGATGCTGAAGCCCCTTGTGCTGATCATTGATGATGATGTTTCCCTGCGCCGAGTCATTGAGTTCTCTTTGTGCCAGGCCGGTTATCGTGTTCTCAGTGCCGCCGACGGGGAAGAAGGAGTCAGCCTTTTTCAGCGGAAAACTCCGGACGTGGTGATCACCGATCTGCAGATGAGCGGCATGTCGGGGCTGGAGGTGGTGGAACGGGTCAAGAGCGGGAGCCAGCGGACCCAGGTGATCGTCATTACCGCCTTTGGCACCGTTGAGAACGCCGTGGAGGCGATGAAGATGGGGGCCTACGACTTCATTACCAAACCGTTCAGCCGCGACCACCTGCGCCTGGTGGTAGAGAAGGCGCTCGCCTTTCAGGGGCTGGAGGAGGAGAACACCCGGCTGCGTGAGCGGCTCGCGGAGCAGTCGCTGTCGTCGTTCATCGCCGTGGCGGAGAAAACACGGGCGGTGGTCGCTCTGGTGCGGCGGGTAGCCGCCAGCGAAGCGACCGTCCTGATCCTGGGAGAGAGCGGCACCGGCAAGGAAATGATCGCCCGGGCAATCCACGAGCAGAGCGAACGGCACAGCCGCGCCTTCGTACCGGTCAACTGCGCCGCTATCCCAGGGGAACTTCTGGAGAGCGAGCTATTCGGGCACTCCCGGGGCTCCTTTACGGGGGCCATGCGCGACCGAAAAGGGAAATTCGAGCTGGCCGACGGCGGCACCATTTTTCTCGACGAGGTGGGAGAGCTGCCGCTGGAGCTGCAGCCCAAGCTGCTGCGCGTTTTGCAGGAGATGGAGATCGAACCGGTCGGAGGCCACCCTTGCAAAGTCGATGTTCGAGTGGTGGCGGCCACCAACCGCGACCTGGAGGAGCTGATGGCTCAGGGGAAATTCCGGGAGGATCTCTTTTACCGGCTGGCCGTCATCCCGGTCGTCATTCCGCCCCTGCGCCTGCGACGGGAGGACATTCCCCCCCTGATCGCTCATTTTCTTAAGAAACACGGCAACGGACAGTCGGTCGAGATCAGCCAGAAAGCGATGGACCGCCTGATCGCCTATGACTGGCCCGGAAATATCCGGGAACTGGAGAACCTGATCGAACGGTCTTTAATCCTTTCCCTCTCCAGCACCATCGAAGAACACGAGCTGCCCGCCCGGGTCCGCTTGAACACCCAGCGCCCGTTTCAAGGGGTTCTGAACCTGCCTGAGACGGGCTATTCCCTTGAGGCTATGGAGAAGGAGGCGATCCACCTGGCGCTGCTGCGTAATGACTGGAACCGAACCCGGGCGGCGAGTTTTTTGCAGATTCCCCGGCACGTCCTGGTCTACCGCATGGAGAAGTTCGGTATCGGAAAATCGCCGGCTGTCCGGGAAAATGCTTAGGAGGAAGAGCAGGCGGCCTGGCGAAACCGCGGCCTCTTGCGCCTCTCCTTCCGACACTTGACCTCGAATCGAGTACCAGCGACAGGTGGCTGGAACAGGTTACCCTGCAGCACCTGGAAGTTCTCAGTGGAAGAATTAGGTATTGAACGAATGCTGCCAGGCAAGCGTCCCAATGTGGTCTCCGGCTGCCTGTATAAAGACGGCGGCTCTCCCGGAACTTAAGTCGCCCTCCTTCCCGACTCGGGGGAGCGGTACCTGATCAGCTTTGCAATAACCAAAAGAAAGGGAGGTACAGAAGGGTCGTTTCAGGAGCCCCCGGTCAAAATGGGGGGGGGGGAAGGCGGTCATAAGAGGCGCCAGCGGTGGATTATGCTCCCGCTGCATTGCGCTGCCGGGCTTTTCCCAGCCTCTGATAGAGAACTGGCGCCAAGGCAAAGATGCCGAGAAGAGCAAACGAACTGAGGACCCTTGGAGAAACGACGTCTGTTGATGGTGGCGAGACTTGCCCCGGCATTGACGTACATGAATCCGCCCGGGAGGATGCCGAGGAGGGTGCCGAGAAGGAAGGTGCGCAGCCGCAGTCTGGTTAAAGCCGCTCCCAGATTGACGAGAAAAAACGGGAAGACGGGCACGAGACGAAGAAAGAGCAGGTAAGACAGCCCCTGCGTTTCCAACGCACCGTTCAGCTTGGCCAATTTGTGCCCGAACTTTTTCTGCACGGTGTCACGGAACAGGTATCTGGCCACGATGAAGGCGAGAAGGGCTCCGACAGTCGCCGCCGTCACGGCGTACAAGGTACCAAGGACCGTGCCGAAAAGGAGGCCGGCTGCCAGGGAGAAGACCGCCGCTCCGGGAAGCGAAAGAGCCGTCTGCAGGACATACAAAGCGATGAAAGCCAGAACGGTGATCAATCGATGCTCGGCGTAAAAGGCGGACAATATCTCCTTGTTGGCCTTGAGCGCCTCGAAAGACATGTACCTGCCGAGATCCAGGCCGAAAAAGAGGATAACGAGCGCCGCAATCAGGGCGAAAACCGCGAACTTTTTCTGGGTCATGAACAACCGATCAACTCTATGCTTCCGGTTCGATGCCGAAGGCCCGGTTGAACCGGGCGCTGAAGTTCTCCAGGGCAATGGCGGCGGTCAACTCCACTATCTGCTCCGGTGAAAGGTGCTCCGCCAGTTTGCGGGCGAGGGCGGCGGGAACCCTCGCTGGAGTGGCGGTCATCGCTTCGACGTAGGCGAGGACATCCTTCTCCAAGTCGGTGAAGACCCTGCTTTCCTGATAGTCGGCAAGCGCGGCTATTTCTTCAGGGGTGATTCCCGCCTCACGGGCGAGACGATCCGTCAGGTCGACTCAGAAGGCGCACTCGACCTGACGGGCGGTCCAGTACATGGCCAGTCGCTTGAGCCTCTCCGGCAACTCACCCGAACTCCGAACCGACTTGACCAGTCCCAGAAACGAACGAAGGATCTGCGGTTTCCGTCCGTAGACGCGCAGCGGTGCCGGAACGCCTCCCGGGCGCCGTCCCATGATCCGGAACAGAATCCGCAACCAGAGCGGTCCCTCGTTGTTCGTAATACCCTTTATCCGCATTTCATCTCCGTGTCGGCATCCTGACGGTCGTTTGCTCTACCCCAATTCATCTGGACGGTCACCCAACACCTCTGCCCGTCCATTCAGCGGTTTCAGGCTACTGCCGGGATGCCGTCCGGATCGGAATCTCGATCGGGACGGCCTTGTTGTTGGCCCACTTGATCCAGGAGCCGTCGTAGTGCGGACTTGGTAACCGAGTCCGAGCAGGACTAGGGTGGCATAGGATGAAACTGAATTCCCGTGGAATGTCACCTTGTGAAGCCTCTCTAAACCCACCATTTTGCCGTGAATTAATTCCCTATGTTTTAATTGCTTTTTTACGCTAAACGAACACATTTAAGCTGTCAAGAATAATCCTAAAGTAGCTGTAATACTCCCGTGACTGAAGAATATTCACCCCCCGACAGTGGAATATTCTTAAGTTGTTGCGAAAGAGGTTTTATTCTGTCCTTTGTAACATATTGTTATTATTATATTTTATAGTCTAGTCGAGCTTGGCACTAACAATGCATTTCGAAAAGCAATAATTTTTACCATTCATCGTACTGAAAGGAGATCGCACCATGAAGAAACTGGCATTAACCTTTATCGTCTTCGGGCTTCTCACAGGGGCGGCATTTGCCGCGGAAACAAAGCAGAGCCCCTGCCAGGCCGAATGCTCATGCAGCAAGACCCAAAAGGCCGAGAACAGCGTCTTCAACCCGCTGTTCCCGGAATTTGAAGTACAGCCGCCTATGGGTGGTTAAGTAGAAGGGCAAAAGCACGAGGACCTCATGGTAGGGTCACCTGAGGTCCTCGTGTTCAATATGCTGGAGTTCAGCAGGCAAAACGACTGCCGATGGCGTCACCGTCCGGCGCGAAGGTCCCGAACCTGCTCCGCGATGACCTGCGCCGCTCGGTCTATCTCCTCCTCGGTCGTGAGTCGTCCCAGGCTGAAGCGAACGGCGCCGAGCCCCTGCGCCCGCGACGTTCCCATCTCCTTGAGGACACCGGAGAGTTCGCCGGTGCCGTCGTGACAGGCCGAGCCGGTGGAGGCGGCGATCTCCGGCATGCGTGCGAGCAGTTCGGCGCCAACGACCCCGGCGAAGCTGACGTTCAGGGTGTTGGGGAGCCGGTCGGCCGGATGGCCGTTCAGAAGGACGTCACCGGCACGCTCCTCAATCAGCGCGTGGAATCGGTCCCGCAAAGATCGAATCCGCGCCGATTCTTCGGCCATCCGTTCCCTCGCTAGCTCCATCGCCTTCCCCAGCGCCGCGATGTACGGCACGTTCTCCGTCCCCGCCCGGCGTCCCGCCTCATGCCCAGCACCGTGCAGGTAGCGGTCGAGTCTGACGCCGCTGCGAACGTAGAGAGCGCCGATCCCCTTGGGGGCGTAGAGCTTGTGCCCGGCGACGGTGAGTAGATCGACGCGCAGTTCGTCCACCCGCGTCGGGACCTTTCCCACCGACTGCGCCGCATCGGTGTGCAGCGTCACCCCGCCCTCCTTCACGATCTCCCCGATCTCCGCCAGCGACTGAATCGTTCCGACCTCGTTGTTGGCGTGTATGACCGAGACGAGGATGGTCTGTTCGGTCACCGCCCGCCGCACCGCCGCCGGATCGACCCGCCCCGTGCCGTCCACCGGCAGCAGCGTCACCTCGAACCCGTGCCGCTCCAGCCATTTCAGCGGCTCCAGAATCGCCGGATGCTCGATCCGCGTGGAGATGATGTGGTTGCCGCGGTAGCGGTTGGCAAATGCGAAGCCGATCAGGGCATGGTTGTTCGACTCCGTCCCGCCACTGGTGAAGATGACCTCCGCCGGCGAGCAGCCGAGCAGGTCCGCCACGCGCGAGCGCGCCAACTCGACGGCTTCCTTGGCTGCCTTGCCGTAAGGGTGATTGCTGGAAGGGTTGCCGAACACCTCCTCAAAATACTGGAGGAGTTCACGGGTCACCAGAGGATCAACCGGGGTGGTGGCGTTGTAGTCGAGATAAACTGGGCGCACGCACAGCCTTCAGAAATAACCGGGCCAGGGGAACATTCCGGTCAGGGATGTTCGAGCCGAAGCAGAGAAAACGTGTCCACCCCTTTGCCGGCTCGACCGAGGCTGTCGACGACCTCCCACTCGGCCGTCAGGGTGATTCCTTCCCGGAACTCTGCGGCTCTCTCCGGGTGAAGGACAACTGCCATGTTGAAGACGGACTGGAAAAACTTTCCCTGCACATCCTTGCCAGTGGCGTCCCTCAGCGCGAAATGCTGGATAGTCACTGGGCGATCGAAGTTGACGAGAATCTCTTCCGGGTCCTGCGCGCCCTTGTCCCAGACACCGACCAACGAGAGCAGGGTCGGAGCGCCTGGGTCGGCAATTTGCTGCGTGTCGTGGGCGAACCCCTCGGCCGGCATCCCGGGCCAGGCGGCGCCGTCCAAAAGAAGTCGGACCCTGTTCACTTCGTCGAACTGCACTGCCGTCTCGGTGAGCGCCGCGACCATGGCCGACTGTGCCGCCGCATCGGCGGTCGCTGCCCCCAACGTCAAGTCCAGCTCGATGAGGCCATCCCCGAGCGAGCGGACCTGAAGGCGACTGCCAGCGGGGAAGGGGTTGACCAAGGGGCTTTTCCCCGGAAAGGTCACCTCCGCGCTGATCAACCGTTGCAGCAACAGCTCCAGTTGCCCTTCCTCGCGGAACAGAAAAAACGGCACAGCGCGCACCTTCGAGGAATCTGCGCGCAGAGGGTAGAAGCCGACGCGGGCAAAGCCAACGCCCCGCTCAGGGGTCGGCGGCTCTCCAAAATAATGGACAAAGGCTGGACTCGCTTTGACGGTGCCGGCCGGAACCTCTGCGCTCTTTTTTTCGCAGGCAGTCAGGAGCGCCCCTGCCAGCAGAAGCAACACACCAGTCAGAAGCCTTCGTACCATACCAAACTCCCAAGGGACGTGGAACTGTAATTCGAATTCGTGACAACAGTCAAAAAACGGCAAGTTCCTGGAAGGGCGTTTCGCCATCCGCTCTCTGCTTTTGGCTTACGCGAAAGCTCTCGAACACCGTGTTTGCGACTTTCAGGTCCTCCAGTCCCGGATTCGGTCCGGTGTAGTAGAGGTAGATCCAGTGATCGTGTGCAAAGCTAACAATGCCGATGAATCGGGTCGGCTTGCCATGCATACGATACTCGGCATCCACCCGGTAAGCCGCTTTGGCACCGACGAGGCGTGCCTTGCCGACCTTGCTTGTGGCCCCTTCGATGCCCTCTTCGCTCTGCAGGCCTTCGGCCGCATAGCGGGCCGAGGCTTTCAGCACTCGGGCTCGCGGGGGAGCTTCGTCTTTCCGCAAGGGACTGAAATCAACTTTGACATGCGCCCCGCTCAGCGGGTTGTAGAGAAAGAGCTCGTTTCCCTTCAACATCTGCCGGGCGGCTTCTTCCGGGCTGTCGATGCCCGCCTTGCGGGCGGCCGCCAGTTGCGCCGGACTGATGTGCCCCGCGCTCTGGCTGACGAGATTCTCCGGAGGCTCTGTACTCATCTGCCAAGGCGACGGAAGATCCGAGAAGTTTACCAGAATTTCCGGGCGAACCTCAAAAACGGCCGCCATCGCCGGACCTGCGGCAGCCAGCGACATGCCGAGCAGAAAAAATCCGAGCCAGCGATACTTCATGCGTCATACTCCACCAAAGGCGTTTTTTCGGACTCCAGCCAAACAGGCAGGCCGTCGGCCGACTCTAAATGCAGGGCCACGGCGTAGCGCAGCCCTGCATCATTGCTTTTCCCCAGTCACAACGTACGCCAGCCCGCTTACTTCAGCGTATAGCGGAACTCATACTGGCGGGTCTTGCCATCGGGGAGGCGGGTGCCGACCTTAAAGAGGTAGTCCCCTTTCTCCGGCAGCACGATGTCGGCACCAAAGTGACCGTCCATTGCCACCAGGCGGATGGCCTCGCCTTCCTTGCCTGCTGGGTCGACAATCTTCGCCGCTGCTGTCCCGGTCTCGATAGCGCCGTCCTTGCCCATGAACATCATGATGAAGTGATGGGTCTCTTTCATCTTCATCTTGGCCATGGCTTCGCCGATATCATTGAGGTGGGCCATTCCCTCCACCCCGTCGATCGTCTGCTCGCCGATCTGGATCATCGAGTCGTGAGCTGAGCCGTGGTCGGCCTGGCTGTGCATAGCGTGTTCTTTTTTCTTGTCATGATTGCCGTGGCTGCCATGGTCCTGGGCCATCGCGGCCAGCGGGAGAGTCGCCACCAGAGTGGCGGTCAGAAGTGCGATCATCGTTCTTTTCATGCAGATCTCCTTGCGTTGCAGAGGGCTTGGTGGTTGGGATTGCCAGCGGGCGCAGCCAGCCTTCCGCTTCCCGAAAACAGATGCCATCTCTCCTCAGCAAGTGCCGTGCCTATGAAAAAAACACTTATTAAACAAGCATTTTGCTTCCCTGCCGGAGCTGCCAGACAGACGATCGGACGATATTCTACACCTGCTGCGTGAATATTCTGCACCATGACTAGGGTTGACCATGTGCCACAACCGGCGTAGATCGGCTCCGAAACCCTGCCGCGCGCTCTTGCCCTGCACGCCGGGGCCATCCCTCAATCCGGCCCGGGCGCCCTGGTACTTCGTCAGCATTCAGGAAATGGTTAGCTACTCCGCCTTGGGGCGGGGTGGCTGCACCGACCCTGATCGCCCTCTTTCTGCTGCTAGCGCCTATGCAACCGCAGCCGCGCCCCCGATGGGCGATGGTTCGGCCGGGAGCAACCTTTCGTCTTCTCCGTCGCTCGCTCAGCCGGCTGCAGCCAGCGGTCAGGATCGGCGGAAAACTTCTCCAGACATTTCGCCGAGCAGAAGTAGTAGGTTCGGCCATTGTGCATCCGGCTTCCCGCCGAGTTCTCCGGGGATACTTCCATGCCGCAAACAGGATCGGTCATCTTCGGTACCTCGGCAGATCATTTCGGGTGGTGCTCCTCATGGCCGGCGCCGCCTCCAGTTCCTTTGTCAGGCGAAGTTGCGGGATGCATCGGCATCTGCTCCATCATCGGGCATTCCATCGTTCCCTGCTTCATATGCCCCGCCATGTGATGCATCATCATCGGCCCCATCGCCTGCATTCTCTCGTGCATGGCACGATGCTGGTCAACCAGTTGATTGACCACCACCGCTATGGCCTCAACCTTCTGGTCGCCTTGAGCCGCATTCATTTTCTGCGTCGACTCCTGCAGTTTGGCGTCCATCTCTGCCATTTCCTTTTTCATGGCGGTGCGTTGCTCCAGCATCTGCCGGCAGGCTTCGGGCATCTCTCCCGATCCGGACGCCATCTGCCCGCCCCCTGGTTGGGCTTGTGCCAACGCTCCTGCAGGTGCCGCAACCACCAACCACGCCAGAACGAATGGGATCACCTTTTTTCTGTTCATCGCTTTCTCCTTTTGCGCGAATCGTGCTGAAAAATCTTTCTTCCGGCTACTGCTAGCGCACGAACCGGTCCCAAGAGCCAAACGCTTCCTTGATTTTTCCCCGAGGAATGCTCAGGGCGATCACGGCCAGACCGATCAGAAGGTCATTGATGCGGCCGGTTGTGGAGGCCCCGGCGAGCACAAACGGGGATGCCGCAACGACCAGCCCGGCCGCAACGTTCAGATATCTGCAGATCCGGACCGGCTCCCCCATGGCGATCACGGCGATGGTGACGATCAGGGCGCCGGTGATGTGCTCAATGTCAGCCATCGGTTTCTCCGTCCCGAAGAGGGCCGGCGCACCCATCAGCCAAGCGCCAAGGAGGGTCGAGGCGATCAGGGTCCAGGGGAAGGTCATGCCCCAAAGCGACGCCAGGAAGACCTGCCGTGGTCTCTTCGGGAACTCGGCGATGGCCGGCAAGCGCTCGTCCATTTTCCCTTCGACCGTGTCCCCCTTCCAGAAGGTGCGCCAGAACGGCTTCCCTTCCCGTTTCGCCTGCACCATGAACTGCCCCATGGCGATCACCTCGTCCACCTGCAAGGGGATCATCGGCAGCATCAGCGCCGCCGCCAGGAGGCAGAAGGTGCACCACTCCCCGACCATGACCGGCTGCGAGGCGACCAGGAAGATGTGCACCAGTCCAAGGGGAATGACCAGGATGCCGAAGAAGGTGACCATCCAGGGCATCGTCCGCCAGCGCCCCTGACTCCCCATCCACCCCATGAGGAACTCGATGGTGTAGGTGAGGGCGCCGAGGCCGCCGTCGGAGATGGGGAGGGATTCGGACATCTTGGAGGTGAGGACTTGGCGCGATCCGTCGCTGAAGAACGGGTCCCAGACCTCCGTCAGATAGCCGAGCTGAAAGGCGGCCAGGTAGCGTGAGACCAGCCAGCCGGCGAAGGCGAGGGCGATCATGATCGAGCGCTGGACCCAGGATGAAGGATTGTACGACCAGCCGGGGGGGAGGTCCGGTCCCATCTTCATGTTGCTGATCATCGCCGGCATGCCGGGAATGAGGATGGTGAGGGCGATGACCAGCGTCCCGACCAGGGTGCCGTTCAGGTAGGCGGCGGCGTTCGGCGCCCAGAACAGGAGGGGGGCCGCGTTCAGCCAGACGCCGATCCCGCAGGCGAGCCAAAGGGCCAGGGGGCGGCCGGGGGTGAGCGCCCGCCAGCCGAGGACAATCAGCAGCAGACCGCTGATCAGATCGCTCCACGTCATGGCAGCAACCCGGGCGGCATCGGAAAGCCACAACTCGCGCCCTCCCGCCGGCGTGACCATGCCCAGGCCGTACGAAAAGGTAAAGGGGGACGCCGCCGTCCAGAAGCCGAGGAGGATCAGGGTCCAGACGGTCCAGAGGGTTTTCCGGTGGTGCTCGACCAGCATATGTTGCCGCTGCTCGGGCGACATCCCATGCCCTTCACT
>JACZKF010000629.1 GCA_014860175.1 Desulfuromonadales bacterium
GGTGGTCAGCTTTTTCTCCAGGCGGCGGCAACGGCGGCGGATCTCCTCGGACGGCGCCGCCAGCATCCGCAGCACCGGTAGCTGCTGCAGCGCCTGGCGCGGATCGAGATAGTGGCGCAGGGTCGCCTCCAGCGCGGCCAGGGTCAGCTTGTCGATGCGCAGGGCGCGGGCCATGGGATGGCGGCGGATCTTCTCCACCGCCTCTTTCCTGCCGACGATGAGGCCGGCCTGCGGCCCGCCGAGGAGCTTGTCGCCGCTGAAGGTGACGACGTCGATGCCGGCGGCCACCGCCTCGGCCACCGTCGGCTCCCGCGGCAGGCCGTACTCGGAGAGATCGAGGAGCATGCCGCTCCCCAGGTCTTCCATCACCGGCACCCCGTGCTCACGTCCCAGCGCCACCAGCTCGGCCGCCGGCACGGCGGCGGTGAAGCCGACGATACGATAGTTGCTGGTATGCACCTTGAGCAGCAGGGCGGTGTCGGCGCCGATGGCCTGCCGGTAGTCGCGCAGGTGGGTCTTGTTGGTCGTCCCCACTTCTCGCAGCCGCACCCCGCCGGCCGCCATCACCTCCGGCACCCGGAAGGCGCCGCCGATCTCCACCAACTCCCCCCGGGAGACCACCGCCTCTCTCCCCTGGGCCAGGGCGGCCAGGGCGAGGAGGACCGCTCCGGCGTTGTTGTTGACCGCCGTCGCCGCCTCGGCCCCGGTGAGCCGGCAGAGCAGCTCTTCCACGTGGGCGTAGCGGTGCCCTCTCTCCCCCGTCTCCAGGTTGAATTCGAGGTTCGAATAGCCGCGGGCCACCTCGCCGGCCGCCCGCAGGGCGGCTTCGCTCAGGGGGGCGCGGCCGAGATTGGTGTGCAGCAGGGTGCCGGTGGCATTGAGCACCGGTTGCAGGGAGGGGCGCAAACGGCTCTGCGCCAGGCCGGCGGCTCGGGCCGCCACGCTGTTCAGGGTCAGGTCGGGGAGGGAAGACGGGTCGGCGAGGATCTCCCGCCGCAGTTCATCGACCGCCTGCTGGGCGCTCTCCAGCAGCAGCGCGGGGGGGCAACTCTCGGCCAGTTGCCGCAAGGCGGGCTCGTGCAGCAGCCGATCGATGGCGGGGAGCCGCCGCAGCAGATCTTGACGGGTCATGGGAGGGGACTCCGTTCGGGTGCCAAGTCGTTGAAAAGACGAATGACTCATAGCACGAACGGGGCCAAAGCTCAAGCCGGATCCAGGGGCGACCGTGGCTACTCCTGCTCGACCGTTATGCCGTTGCTGGAAACCCGAGCCCGGTAGGGGCGGCCGGGGTTGATCCCGTGGCGGCGAAACAGCTTGGCCACCTCCCGTGGATTTTTGCCGTAGATCTCTTCGAGGGCGAAGATGACGCGCATCGTTCTCTCCCCATCTTCTGCTTCGTTGTCTTTTTTCTCTTAACAGCGCCGGCTGCGATGTCAAGATAAAGCGGGGAATCCAGACATGAACACATCTTCATATAAATTTTTACATTTCTTGTTCCTTGGTGTAGATTAAGGGCTCCACGTTTTTCCGCTCTTCCGGTTTTGGGGGTCGCTTATCCACCGGCCGGATTTGCCAGTTGTCGGAGGCATCTGGTCACTATGAGACTGCAGACCAAGCTCTTCGTCTCCATTTCGCTGCTGTTTCTCCTCTGCTTCCTCCTGCTCGAATTTTTCGAACACCGGATGTTGAAAAAGAGCCTGGACGAAAACGTCCTCGGTAACCTGCGCCACACGGCGGCCCTGCTTATGACCACCCGCTCGGTGTTGCAGGAAAGAATTGTCGCCAGTACCGACCGTCAAACCTTCGATCCGGCTGATTTCCTGCCGGCCAGCATCTTTACCGAAGTTAGCCGCAAGCTGGGTGTCGGCGAAGGTGATGGTCTGATCTTTCGCCGGGTCTCCGACTTCCCCCACCATGCCGGCAACCAGGCCGATTTGGCCGAACTGGAGGCGATCGCCCATTTTCGCCAGTTCCCCGAGGCGCGAGACCGCTTAACCCTGCTGCGGGGGGCGAATGGGGGGGACTATTTTTTCTACTCCGTGTCGCTGCGGTTTGATTCCTATTGCCGCAACTGCCATGTGCCGGCGCCGGAACATCGGCTGGCGACCGAGAGTGCAGCCGCGGCGGCTGATCCCTGGCAGGTCGGGCGGATTGCCGGTATCCTGAGCCTGAAACTCCCCGCCGAGCCGGCCATGGAGCGCGCCGCGGCGGCGCACGGGAATACCATGGTGGTCCATCTGGTCGGTTTCGTCCTGACGTTCCTCCTGGTGCACTGGCTGGTCCAGGGGGCGGTGATCGGCAAGCTCACCAGTTTGCGCCACTCCGCCGAGGCGATCGCCGCCGGCAACTATCAGGCTCGCTGCGCCGTTCAGGGTCGGGATGAACTCGGCGAATTGGCCCTCACCTTCAATGCCATGGCCGTAGCGGTGGACGAGCGCCAGCAGCAGCTGCAAAGAAGCGAGCTGGCCCTGGATGAGCAGCGCAATTTCCTGCAGATGGTGATCGACGGCGTGGCCGACCCGATCCTGGTCATTGGTCGCGATTACCGGGTGCTGCTGATGAATCGGGCCGCCGAGGCCTTGCGCCGACCCGGGACACCGGCGGTGCTCCTGTGTCACGAACTTTCCCATCAGGCCGACGCCCCCTGTGGCGGCACCGACCACCCCTGCCCACTGGAAGAAGTTTGTCGCACCGGCCAGGCCGTCACGGTGGTGCATCAGCACTTCGATCGCCAGGGTGCCCCAAGGGTGATGGAACTGCGCGCCTCCCCTTTTACCGGCGAACAGGGTCAGGTCCTGGGGATCATCGAATCGAGCCATGATATTACCGAGCGCCTCCGGGCTGAAGACCGGCTGCGGGAAAACGAAAAAAACCTCAAATTCCTGGCCTACCACGACCCGCTGACCACCCTGGCCAATCGCCTCCTGTTTCACGAGCAGCTGCAAAAATCGTTGGCCCGGGCCCGTCGCGGCGGCAAGAGCCTGGCTGTCTTGCTGCTTGATCTCGACCGGTTCAAAAATATCAACGACTCTCTAGGCCATCAGGCCGGAGACCGGATTTTACAGGAGATCGGCGCCCGGTTCCGCTACTGGATGCGGGAGAGTGATGTCGTCGCCCGGCTGGGAGGGGACGAGTTTGCCATCCTCCTTGCCCCGGTGCAGGACTACAACCATGTCGCCGTCTTCGCCCAGAAGCTGCTGAGCATCCTCTCCCAGCCGATTCCGCTGGAAAACCATGAATTCACCGTCACCGGAAGCGTGGGGGTCAGTATTTTCCCGACCGATGCGGAGGACGTTGAGAGCCTGATGCGCTTTGCCGATGCCGCCATGTACCGGGCCAAAGAGCACGGGCGCAACAATTTCCAGTTCTACACCCCGGACATGAATGCCCGCACTCACGAGTTCCTGTTGTTGGAGGTCGCCTTGCGCAAGGCGCTGGAGAGGGAGGAGCTGCTGCTCCACTTCCAGCCGCAGATTGAGCTGGCCAGCGGCGCCCTGGTCGGTTGCGAAGCGCTGCTGCGCTGGCGCCACCCCGAACAGGGGATGATCACCCCCGCCAATTTCATCCCCTTGGCGGAAGAGACCGGACTGATCGTGCCGATCGGCGAATGGGTGCTGCGCAGCGCCTGCCGGCAGGCCCGGCGCTGGCATCAGGTCAGCGGGGTGCCGGTGCGGGTGGCGGTCAACATCTCCGGTCGCCAGTTCCGGGAGGCTGATTTTGTCGACCGCGTCGACCGGATTCTCGAGGAGACGGGGCTGGAGCCTCGTTATCTTGAGCTTGAAATCACCGAGAGCGTCATCATGGAAAACGTCGGGAAGACTATCATGACTCTCACCGACCTGAAGATGCGGGGGATCTTCCTCTCCATCGACGATTTCGGCACCGGCTACTCCTCCTTGAGCTGCCTGAAACAGTTCCCCCTCGATATCCTGAAAATCGACCGGTCCTTCGTCCGCGATGTCACCAGCGATCCGAACGATGCGGCCATCGCCTCCTCGGTCATCGCCCTGGCCCACAGCATGGGGCTGAAGGTCACCGCCGAGGGGATCGAGACGCCGGAGCAGCTGCAGTTTCTGCAGCTGCGGGGGTGCGACCTGGGGCAGGGATATCTCTTCAGCCGGCCGCTGGCCGTGGGGAGAGCCTTTCGAACTCAGGAGGGGGATTTTACCATCTGACTGCGGTCCTTGCCCTTGAGCCGCCAGCGGATCACCCCCTTTTCCACCTCCACCAGGACAAAGACGACCACCCCGGTCCCGGCCACCTGCAGCCACTGCCAGGCGCTCAGGCCGGTGGTGCCGAACCAGCGCTGGAAAGGGGGGGCGTAGGTGAAGGCGAGCTGCAGGACGATCAGGGCGGCGGCGGCCAGCCAGGCCACGCGGTTGCCGCCCAGCCCCTGCAGGGTAAAGGAGGGGCGGAGCAGGAAACGGCTGTTGAACAGGTAGACCAGCTGACCGACCACCAGCACGTTGACCGCCAGGGTGCGGGCCTGCTCGGCGGAGGTGCTGCCGAACTGCTGGAGAAACAGGGCGAGGGTCAAAGCGGCGATGAGGACGGAGACGAAAACCGTCCGCCAGAGCAGATGGCCGGAGAGGATCGGTTCGTTCTGCCGTCGCGGCGGACGCTGCATGATATCTTCTTCCGCCGGTTCGAACGCCAGCGCCATGCCGAGAGTCGTCGCCACCACCAGGTTGACCCAGAGGATCTGCAGCGGCGTTACCGGCATCACCGCCAGGTCGAACAGAACCGCCGAGATGATGGTCAGCGACTGGGCGCCGCTGGCCGGCAGGATGAACAGGATGGTCTTGGTCAGGTTGTCAAAAACCCCCCGCCCCTCCTCCACCGCTTTTTCGATGGAAGCGAAATTGTCGTCGGTCAGGAC
>JACZKF010000630.1 GCA_014860175.1 Desulfuromonadales bacterium
CGCCTGAGGGAAGCCGGCTCTGGCCACCGCCCATCCCCCCACCGCCCAGACCAGCACCGTATGCGCCGCATAGTCGCTCAAGGCCCAGCGGGCGAAAAGCTGGTCGATCATCCCGACCCCGGCAAATGCCGAAGGGAGGACACTGGAGGTCAGGCTCAGCCCGGCGAAGCCGCCGAGAAGAGTTCCGAGAAAGTAGCGGAAGGCATTTTTCCTGATCATCGGTCCTCTGGCCGGCGGCTGCCCGAGGGCAGCCGCCGTTGAGTGCGGAACTAGTGGGCGGCAGATGGAGGGGGCGTCGGTTTGATCACCCCGTCGACGCGTTCGGCCGGGTAGCGCAGGCTCTCGACCAGTTCCTGTACCTCCACCGGCGGCTCGGGGGTGAATTTGCCGACCACCCACATGCTGGCGAAGTTGAGGAGCATGCCGACGGTGCCGATCCCCTCGGGTGAGATGCCAAACCACCAGCCGGCCGGGTTGTTGGCGGCCGGGTTGATAAAGCGGTAGTAGATGATGTAGCCGGCGGTGAAGATGATGCCGACCAGCATGCCGGTGATGGCCCCTTCCTTGTTGGCCTTCTTGTTGAAAACCCCCATGATGATGGCTGGGAAGAAGGAGGCCGCTGCCAGCCCGAAGGCGAAGGCGACCACCTGGGCGACGAAGCCGGGCGGGTAGATGCCGAACAGCCCGGCGATGCAGACTGCGAAGCCGGCGGCGATCCGGGCCCACAAAAGCTCCTGTTTCTCCGTCAGGCGGGGGAACAGGACTCCTTTGAAAAGATCGTGGGAGATGGCGGACGAGATCACCAGCAGCAGGCCAGCGGCGGTGGAAAGGGCGGCAGCCAGGCCGCCGGCGGCCACCAGAGCGACGACCCAGTTGGGTAGCTTGGCGATCTCCGGGTTGGCCAGCACCATGATGTCGTTATCGACATAAATTTCGTTGGGGTTGGAGGTGTCGACGTTGTCCTTGGCCTTGTTTGGTTTCCCCCCCTGGAACGCCGTCCCCTTGGAATATTGCATGATGCCGTCGCCATTTTTGTCGGTCCAGGCGATCAGCCCGGTCTGCTCCCAGTTCTTGATCCAAGAGGGGGCGTCGGCGTAGGCGATGTTATGTACGGTCTTGATGAAGTTGGTACGGGCGAAAGCCGCCACTGCCGGCGCCGTGGTGTAGAGGATGGCGATGAACAGCAGAGCCCAGCCGGCCGAAGCGCGGGCGTCGCGGATCTTCGGCACGGTGAAGAAGCGGATGATGACGTGCGGCAGACCGGCGGTGCCGACCATCAGGGCGAAGGTGATGAAGAAGACATCGATCACCGGCCGCTGGCCGGCGGTGTAGGCGGCAAAGCCGAGATCCTGGTGCAGACCGTCAAGCACGTCGAGCAGGTAGCGCCCCTGGGCCGAGGAGTCGTTAAGGAGCTGAGCGCCGTTGGAGGTGACAGCCGAGCCGTAACCGAGCTGCGGGATCGGGTTGCCGGTGAGCAGGATCGAAATGAAGATCGCCGGGATCATGTAGGCGACGATCAGCACGCAGTACTGGGCGACCTGGGTGTAGGTGATCCCCTTCATCCCCCCCATGGTGGCGTAGAAAAAGACCAGAGCCATGCCGATGATGACACCGGTGTTGATTTCGACGTTGAGGAAGCGAGAGAAGACGACGCCGACGCCGCGCATCTGACCGGCGACGTAGGTGAAAGAGACGAAGATGGCGCACAACAGGGCGGTGACGCGCGCCGCGTTGGAGTAGTAGCGGTCGCCGATGAACTGGGGGACGGTGAACTTGCCGTACTTGCGCAGGTAGGGGGCGAGCAGCATCGCCAGCAGAACGTAGCCCCCCGTCCACCCCATCAGGTACATCGAGCCGTCGCGGCCGAGGAAGGAGATCAGGCCGGCCATCGAGATGAAGGAGGCGGCCGACATCCAGTCGGCGCCGGTAGCCATGCCGTTGGCGATCGGGTGCACGGATTTCTCGGCGACGTAGAAATCGCCGGTGGAAGACGCCCTCGACCAGATCGCGATGCCGATGTAGAGGGCGAAGGTGATGCCGACGATGATCCAGGTCCAGGCAAGAATACTCATAAAAAGTCCTCCTTGTAGTTTGCGGACGTTGGATCAGTCCTCATGCACGTCGTATTTGCGGTCCAGCCTGTTCATCAAGGAGACATAGACGAAGATCAGAACCACAAAAACGACCTCCGAGCCTTGATTGGCGAACCAGAATCCCAGCCGGAAACCGCCGATCTTCAGGCTGTCAAGGTGATCGGCAAACAGGATGCCGGCCAGATAGGAGACGGAGAACCAGATCGCCAGAAGAATGGAAATGTACCGGAGATTTTCTTTCCAATAGGCTTGAAGCTTCTCATTTCGTTCCATGGAAGACTCCTTCTTGGGAAGCGTGACGTTCCGCACTTGGGACGTTATCAACTCCTCGTTTCATGCTCGGGAGGACCGCTTTTTGTTGGTGGTCTGCCCTCTTTGCCTGGAGGTAGCGGCCATAAGTGTGCCCAACCATAGTTGTAATGCCCTGATTTGTTTAAGTCAATGATTGTTTTGGCAAAAAACCGGCCGGCTGGCACGCCAAATAGTGATTGGCGACCAACAGACCTTGGGGCCTTGGAGGAGGGTTCTCTGAAGATGAACAAGGTGGGAAGAGGTGCCCACCGGAGGCCCGGCTGAGAGAAAGAACAGGTTGCACCCAGACGGAAAACAGGGAAAGATAAGGAAGCTTTCCACTTTTTTTGCGGACAGGGGACGCATGTACAGCAGCAAGATCAGGGAGGAGAGTCTATCTTTCGTCCGGGTGGCCGATGTCGGGAAGTTTCCCGCCGTTACCTGCTCGCCCGAGATGGGAGTCGTGGAGATGGCCCGGCTCATGCGCCAGCACGATGCCTCGGGGCTGGTGGTGGTCGAAGGGGACGCGCCGATAGGGGTGGTTTCGGTGCGGGAGTGCCGTGATCTGATCGCGGAAGAGGCCACGGCGATTGCCGGTCGCCGGGTCCGCGACATCATGAGCCCGGCGGTAGTGACCATTGGCCGGGACGATTACGTTTTTACCGCCATCTTCAAAATGGCCAAGCACAACCTCTACCGGCTCGTGGTTCTCGATCCCGAGGGGCGTCTGGCCGGCACGGTCACCGCCACCGATATTCTGCGGCTGCAGACCCGTACTCCTCTTTATTTTCTCCAGGAGATCGAGGGGGCCGGCTCTATCGACGAACTGCAGTTGATCAGCGCGCGGATCGTCGACATGGTCAGGTTCGCGACCTGGGCGGGAGCCGATACCAAAAGCCTGGTGCAGCTGATCTCCCACTTCAACGATGCGGCCACCTTGCGGGTCATTTACCTGCTGGAGAAAAAAGAGGGGATCCGGTTGCCTGCCGGCGCCACCTACCTGGCTCTGGGAAGCGAGGGGCGGGGCGAGCAGACGCTGCGTACCGACCAGGACAGCGCCATGGTCTATGTCGACGACCTGCCGCTGGCAGAGCTGCCGCGGCTGGAGGAGTTTGCCGTCCGGTTGGCCGATGCCCTGGATGCCATCGGGCTCCCCCACTGCCCCGGCAACACCATGGCCAGAAATCCGCTGTGGCGCCGCAGCCTCTCCGAATGGAAACAGACTCTCGACCAATGGATCACTGTGCCCATACCCGATAATCTGGTCAACTTCGGCATGTTCCAGAACCTGCGGGCACTGCACGGCGACCTGCGGCTGGAGAAGGAGCTGCAGGACCATATCCTGGCCAGCGTCCAGCGCCATAGTCTGTTTCTGGTCCACATGGCCCGTCATGTGGTACGTTTCCAGCCCCCTCTCGGCTGGTTCGGCCGCATCAAAGTAACGCGCCGAGGGGAGCATCGGGGAAAAGTCGACTTGAAGCGGGCGGGGATCTTCGCCTTCACCCTCGGCGCCAGCTTACTGGCGCTGGACGAAGGGATCATCGGCGGCAGTACCTGGGAGAAGATCGAGGAGCTCGGCAGGCGCGGCGTCATCTCCCCCGGCGATCTGGAGGCGATTGACGAGTCGTTTACCTTTCTTGTCCAGATGCAGCTGCAGCGGCAGCTTCGGGACCTCGCCAGCGACCGACCGCCGACCAATCAGGTCGATCCGCTGGTCATGACCGACAAGGTGCGCGATCAGTTCCGGGAAGCTCTGCAAGGGGTGGCGACGCTGCTGCGGGTCATCAATGAGCGCTACCAGCTCGATCTGATTTCCAAGTAAGGCCGATCCGTCGCCTTTCGTCCGTGGCGGCGACAGGAGCCATGGCGCCCTCAACTATGCCCTTTGCCCAGGTAACTCCCCATGTAGCCGAGCTTGGAGGAGATGATCTCGCCGGCCTCCTTGAGCCGTGGGAGAAACTCTCCGTGGATCCTCTCCGGGGTCATCCGGAAGGTCGGGCCGATCATGCACAGAGCACCTGGGACCTCGCCGCTGGCGGCGAACAACGGGACGGCAAGGCTCGCTACCCCTTCACCCAGGGAACTCAGGTCAAGACAATACCCCTGCTCCCGGATCAGAGCCAACTCCTCCTGCAGGGAGGGTGTCAAGCCGGGGACGGCCGACTTCTTCCCCCGCGCCGGCGCTTCCTCGGGGATGAAGTGGGCCAGAAGGACTTTCCCTGCCGCGTTCTCCGCCATCGGGTAGCGGTTGCCGAGCAGGGAGACGATCTTGACCTGTTGGCCGGTGTCGGTCAGGTCGAGGAACAAGGCTTCCTCCTGGCGCCGAACAGCCAGGTAAACCGCCTCATTGCATTCCCGAACCAACCGCTCCAGAACCGGCTTCCCCTTCCGGAGCAGCCCCATCCGGGAGAGGAATTTCTGACCCATTTCATAGGCGGACAGCCCCAGGCGGTATTTCCCCGACCCTTTTTCCCGTTCGACGTAGCCTCGGTTCTCGAAGGTGGCCAGCAGACGAAAAACACTGGTTTTATTCATCCCCAGCTTTTCGCTCAGCTGGGAGATTCTGAATTCTTCCTCTTCCTCGCACAGCGCCTCCAATACCGCCAGGGCATTTTCAACCGACTGGATGGAATAGCTATCCTTTCCGCGGGTAGGCAATGTTGAATTCCTCGCCATTTTTGACGTTTTCCCTTCCGGCCCAAGGGCTGGGCCCCGTATCGTTCAAATTGGGATAGCAGGGTATATCAAAATTTGTAATACACCGTTTTACTACTGTCAACATCATTTTTGTCATGAATTGACGTTTTTCGAAAAGGCCTTCAATTTCGAGGATAAATAGGGATTTTCCGCCCCCCTCAAAGCGGGTTAGGAGCCGTCTCAGGGAAGAAAATTTCCCATATACGGTGGTGAACTGAAGGGCACGACTTGCCTCAGGCGAAATTTTTGAAAATATTGTTTTAAAATTTACAGGTGGGGCAAGCAACCGCTGCGGGATGATGGTCCGGAGGGCATTTGAGGGGCGGGGATCTGGTCGGCCTCAACCCAACAGCAGGTCGATGCGGAAGTGCCGCTTCAGAAACGATTGAAAGGAGCGTACCTCTTCCAGGGCAAGCTTCAGGCGCCCGGTCTCCATCCGGTTGAGGTGGTCCAGGTTGAGGTGGTTGCCTGGCTTTCGCCCCTCGCGAATCGATCTGACCTGAGAGCGCAGTCGCAGAAAAACGAGAAAATCGAAACTCGCCTCCAGATTCTGGGCCTGCTCGGGGTGAAGGACGCCGGCGGTGGTCAACCCGAGGAGACGCTCACGGGTGCCGCCATGGAAGATCCCCGCCTCCAGGGCCAAAACCTTGATCCCTTCGGTGATGGCGAAAATCCCCGCCTTTTTGATATCCAGCTGCCCCCGGTACTCCCCCTTGCTTTCGGTCTGAAGATGGCCGAACCAGCCGATCGGGGGTTTGAACCCCAGCACATTGGCCCCGGTGTGGGCGAGGAATACCGCATCTTTGCTCAACTGCTCGGCGATGAGGGCCTTGAGTTGGGTTTCCAGCTGCGGGTCGCCATACAGGGTGCGAAGATCGAAATACATGCTGCCGTTGAGAATATTCTGCGATGTCGGCGTCGACAGCCAGCTTCCGACCACCTTGCTCCAATCGCTCAGGCTGCGGCGCCAGAAAGGATTTTTGGCCATGATGCCGCCGGGACACGCAGGGATCCCCACGGCAATCAGGGCGGCAATAAAGGTTTCGGAAAAAGCCTCGATCCGCTCGATCTGGGCCGGGGACAGGTCATCGGCATAGATGATGGCATTATCCTGGTCGGTGGCCAGGGTCTGCTCGCGACGCCCTTCACTGCCGAGGACGACGAAAGCGAAACGGTCGGTCAGGTCGGGGAAGTCCCGCTGGCGCAACAGGTCAATCAGGCGGATCTGCAGGCGATCATTGAGGTGAGCGATCATCCGCACCAGATTGCGGGTCGATACCCCGGTGCCGACCATGTGCAGCACCAGGTCCTGAATCTGCCGGTGCAGCGTGGCCAACTCTTCCGTGGTTTCGGCTTCTTCGATCTGGCGCAGCATCTGCTGGGGGGAACGGCTCTGCAGTTTGAGGATGTCGGAATCGGTGAGGATCCCCGTCAATTTCCCCTCGGCATCGATGACGCAGACGCGGTGAATCCGGTTGCGGGACATCTGATAGAGTGCCTCGAACAGGAAATCGTCTTCCCGCACGGTGATCAAGGGGGCACTCATGATCGATCGCACCTGCAGACTGTTCGGATCATGCCCCAGCGCCACCACTTTGTTGCGCAGGTCGCGATCGGTGAAGATGCCGACGGGATGCCCATGGGAACAGACCACCAGACTCGAGACGTCATGTTCACGCATGAGACCGGCGGCCTCGACCAGAGAGGCGTCGGCCTGGCAGGTTACCAACTGGCGCTGAGTGAAATTTTTTATCGGTAGAAAAAAGGCGCTTTCCTCGGCCATCGGTTTTTTCCCCGGCGGGATATCACCCCACATTGAAGTGACGTTTGGTTGCGTTCTGTAACTTGGCGGCAACCCGAAAAGCTTCCCGGAGCAGGTCCTGTTCATTTTTGCTCAGGGCATAAGGGTCGATATAGGGAGAGGCACTTTGGCCCTGTTCGACCAGCGCAATTTCATGGCGCAGCCGAAGGAAAGTAAACGCCTCCAACGCCGCCTTCAGATGATCGGCGGTCTCCTGATCAAACACATTGAGTTTGACCAGTTGTTCCAGCCGCTCCACCGTGGTCGTCGCATCGATCCCGGCCTCGAGGAGGAAAATCCGCACGCAATCGACGATAAATATGCTGCCGGCCTCCTTGAGGGAAAGTTTACCCTTGTCTACGCCCCCTTTCTCGACCACGAACCGCCCCAGCAGTCCCAGGGGAGACCTGAGATTGAGGTCATTTCGCAGCAGGTAGTAGAGGAAGATCGGATTCCGGCGCACCTCCCGATGCAGCGACTGGCGCAGTTCCTGACAGAGGACCGGATCGCCGACCAGCGGCATGAAGTCGAGGAAAATAGTCGAGTACATCACCCGTATCGGTTGCGGGGCGCTGATCCACTGGCCGATGCGGGTCTGCCACTCCTGCAGCCGACCCCGCCAGAGAGGATTGTTGACCATCACCTTGCCGTGGCACAGGGGGTAGCCGATCCGGGCCAACGCCTGCACCAGTCTTTCCGAAAACGGAGCAAAAAAAGTTTCGACCTCCGCCGTTTGTGAATCGGGGTAATTCTCGAAAATGAGGCCGTTGTCCTGGTCGGGCTCCAGCAGCATCTCCTTGCGCCCGCCACTGCCCATGATGATGAGGCAGAAGCGGATCTCGGGGGGAGACAACCCCTCCTGCTTCATCTCCTCCATCACCAGCTCGAAACAGCGCCGCTGCAGGCAGTGATGGATGTAGGAGAGAATTTCCATCGTCTCGAAATGGGAGCGGGTCTCTCCTTGCAGGGCCTTGGCGATGACGACCATTTTGCCGCGGGCTTCGGCCAACTCGGCGAGAGTTTTGGCCTGTTTGACCTGCCCCACCAGCAGCATCGCCTTCTGGCTGCGAAACCGCATCAGATCCCGCATCGAGACCATGCCGACGATCTCCCCCTGATCGAGTACCGGCAGGTGCTTGATGCGATGGCTCATCATGAAGGCCGTGGCCTCGAACATGAAGGCATCCGCAGGCAGGGTAAGGGGGGCGGCGGTCATGATTTCGCCAGCGGTGACGGAATCGCATGCGACCTGCGCTCTCGCCAGGACTTTGCTGACCAGATCCTGCTTGGTGATGATGCCGGTCACCGGCTCTCCCTCCTGCCGCACGAGTATGGCGCCGACCCTTTTTTCGGTCATCCGGAGGGCGACTTCACGAACGCAGGTCGAAGGAGGGCAGGTTTCCACGGGGGTGGTCATGATCTCCGAAAGCCGTTTTTTGAACGGGTAGGCCTCGATCTGGGTCAGGCGGCGCTTGCTGTCGTCCTCGATCAATTCCGAATAGAGGCTGCGAACCCGCGACAGGATCGTCTTGGTAAAGTGTTCGCTGATGTGGGGGTAGGCCTTGGCCGTCTCCGTCAGGAGAGCCTGCGGGATGAGATAGCAGGCGGTAGCCTGAACGGTGCGGGCACCGGCGGTATACGGTTGGTTGGTAAAGACCGGGGTGCCGCCGAAAAAGGCGCCAGCCTGACGGTAGTCGACCACCATCTCGACCCCCCCGGGGGTCAGGACGACGATTTCCACCAACCCTTCCTTGACCAGATAAAGATAGCCGGTAGGCGGGTCTTGCTGTTTGAAGATCAGGGTGTGGGGAGGGTATTCCCGCAAGATAGCGGCTTGATTGAAGGCGACGAAGATTTCGTCCGGCAGCTGGCTGAACGGTTCGGTTTCGCGTAGGGTTTTGATCAATCCCATCATGCGCTCCGGAGCTTTGGCCTCACTGACCATCTTTCTGATCGGCAGAGGCGCCGCCGGGGAGACCTCGCCCACGGCTTCGGCGGCCAGGCAAGCGCCTCACTTCTTCTTTTTGCCCAGGGCGAAGGGGCGCGCCTGTCGACTGATGATGAAGTCGGCAAAGATCTTGATCCAGATGGTCGAGCCGGCGATGGCGATCCAGGTGTCAAAGGGGAAATAGCCGAGGATGACCCCGACGATGACCACGACCAGAGCCGCGCCGGCGCCCAGATTGAGCAGCCCGGTAACCGGCGCCCATTTCTTGGGATCGGGGGGAGCTTCCCCCCCCTTCAGAGCCACTTCGGAATAATCTTTCTGGAAGAAGATACGCCAGGCGCGGCGCAGCCAGATGAAGACCATCGGGAAGAGGGCCAGGAACAGGATCCAGGTCATGGCGACACTGATGTCAAATACCATTTGATCGCTCCGTTGCTTCTGCCGTTGCAGGAAGTCAGTTGCCAGAAGGTGATTTCTTTTACCCGAGGAGCCAGCGGCAGGCAACAGAAATCGGAAAAAAAACCCCGCCAGGGTGAACCTGGCGGGGCGATCTCACTTCAGCTTGCGCTGATCTTAATGGGCGCCACCGATCATCTTGGAGCCGCGGGGGGTACGCACACCTTCGACCATGTGCGTGATGTGCTCCGGGCAAGCCGGGGTAACTTTGCTGACGACGTAAGCGACACCGAAGTTGACCAGGGCGCCGATGGTGCCGAAGGCCTCCGGGGTGATGCCGAAGAAGGAGTTGGCGCCGCCGATCAGGCCGAGGAACTCCGTCCCTTTGATGAAGAAGATCCCTTTGTGGGCAAAGACGTAGAACAGGGTGATCACCAGGCCGGAGAGCATGCCGGCGATGGCCCCTTCCTTGTTCATCTTCTTGTTGAAGATCCCCATCATCAGGGCCGGGAAGATGGAGCTGGCGGCGATACCGAAGGCCAGGGCGACCGTACCGGCGGCGAAGCCGGGCGGGTTGAGCCCCAGATAACCGGCGACGACGATGGAGCCGGCCATGGCGACCTTGCCGGCCAACAGTTCCTGTTTCTCGGTGAGGCCTGGCATCCAGATTTTCTTCAGCAGGTCATGCGAGATGGCGGAGGAGATCGCCAGCAGCAGACCGGCCGCGGTGGAGAGAGCGGCAGCGATACCACCCGCCGCCACCAGGGCGATAACCCAGTTGGGGAGCAGGGCGATCTCGGGGTTGGCCAACACGATGATGTCGGCGTTGACCGTCAGCTCGTTGCCGGCCCAGCCGGCGGCGGTCGCATTGGCGGCCACGGTCTCATTTTTGGTCTTGTCATTGTAGTACTGGATGCGGCCGTCGTTGTTCTTGTCTTCCCATTTGAGCAGGCCGGTCACTTCCCAGCGCTTCATCCAGTCGGGGCGGGCCTCATAGAGCAGGCTGCTCTCGGTCGCGAACATGTCGCCGCCGGTTTTGGCCGCGTGGTTGACGGTACCATGCAGGTTGTATTTCGCCATGGCGGCAACCGCCGGGGCGGTGGTGTAGAGAATGGCGATGAAGACCAGCGCCCAGCCGGCCGAGGAGCGGGCCGCGGCCACCGTCGGGACGGTGAAGAAGCGGATGATGACGTGCGGCAGGCCGGCGGTGCCGATCATCAGCGAAATGGTGTAGACGAACATGTTGAGGGTGCTGCCGGGGAGCGAGGTGGTGTATTGGCTGAAGCCGAGGTCGCTCACCACCTGGTTGAGCCGGGCCAGCAGCGAGATGTTCTCACCGGTCAGGGTTCCGCCCAGGCCGAGTTGGGGAATCGGAATACCGGTCAGCTGCAGGGAGATGAAGATGGCCGGAATGGTGTAGGCCATGATCAGAACGCAGTACTGGGCCACCTGGGTGTAGGTGATCCCCTTCATGCCGCCGAAGACCGCATAGCAAAAGACGATCGCCATCCCGATGTAGATCCCCATGGCGTTGGAGACCCCAAGGAAGCGGGAGAAGGCGACGCCGACACCGGTCATCTGGCCGATGATGTAGGTGATCGACATGGTCAGCAGGCAGATGACCGCCACGGAGGCCGCGCCATTGGAGTAGTAGCGGTCGGCAATGAACGAGGGGACGGTAAACTTGCCGAACTTGCGCAGGTAAGGGGCGAGCAGACAGGCCATCAGAACATAGCCGCCGGTCCACCCCATGAGGAAGAGGCCGCCGCCGAAGCCCATGTTGGCGATAAGGCCGGCCATCGAGATGAAGGAGGCCGCCGACATCCAGTCGGCCGCCGTCGCCATGCCGTTGACGACGGGGTGAACACCGCCGCCAGCCACGTAAAAGTCTTTGGTGCTCCCCGCGCGCGCCCAGATGGCGATGCCGATGTACAGCGCGAAGGTGGCGCCAACGACAAGATAGGTCATAAACTGAAGACTCATTGAGGTCGCCTCCTATTGCTCGTGTACGTCAAATTTACGGTCGAGGTTCCCCATCAGCCGCGCATATACAAAGATCAGAATGATGAACACGTACATGGATCCCTGATGCGCCCACCAGAACCCCATCGGGTAGCCACCGATGTGAATGTTGTTGAGCATGGGCGCGAATAAAATGCCAAACCCGTAGGAAACTAGCGCCCAGATGCCCAAAATGAAGGCGATCAGTTTCAGTACTGCCATCCAATAAGCCTGTCCACTCTTGTCCATAGTGCCTCCTCTCTCTCCTTCCTGGATTGATAGTGCTTGCCCAGCGTGAACCAACAAGATCTGTTGTCTTGACCGTGCCGGCCGGCCGGTCCCGAATTCCTCCCTTTCTTCTACGATAATACCCTAATGTCGTCCCGGTGTTTTAGTGATAGCCGGGTAGAAATT
>JACZKF010000631.1 GCA_014860175.1 Desulfuromonadales bacterium
CTTGATGTTGCGGTCGGCGGAGCAGGAGACCGCCATCGCCGGCGGGCAGGAGGCGCCGTGGCGCGGCAGACGGATCACCCGGATGTCGTGGGCGGAGTACTTGCCGCCGAACTGGGCGCCGATGCCGAGCTTCTGCGCCGCCGTGAGCAGTTTCTCTTCCATCTCGATGTCGCGGAAGGCCTGACCGTGCTCGTTGCCGGTGGTCGGCAGGGCGTCGAGGTACTTGGCGGAGGCCAGCTTGACCGTCTTCATGCAGGCGTCGGCGCTGGTGCCGCCGACGACGAAGGCGACGTGGTAGGGGGGGCAGGCGGCGGTGCCGAGGTACTTCATCTTCTCGACCAGGAACTTCTCGAGTTTCTCGGGGGTGAGGAGCGCCTTGGTCTCCTGGAAGAGCATCGTCTTGTTCGCCGATCCCCCGCCTTTGGTGATGAACAGGAACTTGTACTCGTCACCAGTGGTGGCGTACAGGTCGATCTGCGCCGGCAGGTTGGTGCCGGTATTCTTCTCCTCGTACATATCGAGGGCGACGGTCTGGGAATAGCGCAGGTTCTCCTCGGTGTAGGTCTTGTAGACCCCCTTGGAGATGAACTCCTCGTCTTTGACCCCGGTCCAGACCTTCTGCCCCTTCTTGGCGACCACGGTGGCGGTGCCGGTGTCCTGGCAGATCGGCAGTTCGAATTTGGCCGAAACCTCGGCGTTGCGCAAAAAGGCGATGGCCACCCCCTTGTCGTTCATTGACGCCTCGGGATCGCGCAGGATCTTGGCCACCTGCTCGTTGTGCTCGGGGCGCAGCAGGAAGGAGACGTCGCGGATCGCTTCATTGGTGAGCATGGTCAGCGCCTCGGGGGCGACCACCAGCACCTCGGAACCGTTGAACTTCTCTACCCGCACGTGCTGCTTCGAGTCGGGGAGGAGGCGGTAGGGGGTGCTGTCCTTGCCGAGGGGAAACGGGTCCTGGTAAACGAATTCAGGCATGGCGGATCTCTCCTTTACGCGGATAATGGGCAGGTAAGCCCCTGCAGACTGGCCACTGACGGGATATTATAGTCAAAGTGTATACAGTTGGAAAGCTGAAATATCCCTAATTCATGAAATCTTTCCCCCTCCACCGTGACGGCTCCCGCTGCTGCGGCGGGGAAAAAACTTGAAAACAGGCCGGCTCACCGGCAGAATGCAGAACTTGCCCCAGAAGCTACCTTCCCGTACCCGGAGCCTGATTTATGCAGAAGATGCTCAAGCTCATTCTGACCTCCCGCGTCTACGAAGCGGCAGTGGAGACGCCGCTCGACGAGGCGGCGGGACTGTCGCGCGAACTGCGCAACCGGGTGCTGCTCAAGCGCGAAGACCTGCAACCCATCTTCTCCTTCAAACTACGCGGCGCCTACAACAAGGTGGCCCACCTGTCGGCGGCGGAGAAAGCGCGCGGGGTCATCGCCGCCTCGGCCGGCAATCATGCCCAGGGGGTCGCGTTTGCGGCCCGCCGGCTGGAGTTGCGAGCGACCATCGTCATGCCGGTGACGACGCCGCGGATCAAGGTGGCGGCCGTCGAGGGGTACGGCGCCGAGGTGGTGCTGCATGGCGACAACTACTCGGAGGCGGCCGACCACTGTTCCCAATTGGTGAAGAGCACCGGCATGACCTTTATCCACCCTTTCGACGACGAACTGGTGATCGCCGGTCAAGGGACGGTGGCCGATGAACTGCTGCGGCAGAGTGCCGGTCGCCTCGATGCGGTCTTCGTCCCGGTCGGCGGTGGCGGTCTGATTGCCGGCATGGGGGCCTACCTCAAGGCGCTGCGGCCGGAGATACGGGTGATCGGGGTCGAGCCGGTCGACAGTGACGCCATGGCCCAGTCGCTGGAGAAGGGGCGGCGGGTGAAGCTTGATTCGGTCGGGATTTTCGCCGACGGCGTGGCGGTGCGGGAAGTCGGGGCGCTCACCTTCGACTACTGCCGGCGCTATGTGGATGAAATCATCCGGGTCGACGTCGACGAGCTGTGCAGCGCCATCAAGAGCATCTACCAGGCGACTCGCTCCATCGTCGAGCCGGCCGGCGCCCTGGGGATGGCGGGGCTGAAGAAGTACGTGCGCGAGCGCGGGGTGGTCGGCCAGACCCTGGTGGCGGTCAACTCCGGGGCCAACATGAATTTCGAGCGCCTGCGCTATGTCGCCGAGCGTACCGTCAGCGGCGAGAAGCAGGAGGCGCTGTTTGCCGTCACCATCCCCGAACTCCCCGGGGCGCTCAAGCGTTTTTGCACCGAAGTGCTTGGCGACCGCAACATCACCGAATTCAACTACCGCCTGGCCGGACGGGACCAGGCCCACATCTTCGTCGGCATCTCGATGCGCAACGAGCAGGAGCGGACCACCTTTGCCGAGAGTCTGACCACGGCCGGCTTCGCCAACGTCGACCTCACCGACAACGAGCTGGCCAAGACGCACGTGCGCTACATGGTCGGCGGCCGCTCGCCGGAGGCCTCCCGGGAACTGCTGTACCGCTTCTGGTTCCCCGAACGCCCCGGCGCCCTGGCCCGCTTTCTCGACACCATGGGGGCCAGCTGGAACATCTCCCTGTTTCATTACCGCATGCAAGGGGGGGACTTTGGCCGCGTCCTCATCGGGCTGGAAATTCCCGCAGGGGAGGAGGAAAGCTTCCGCTCCTTTCTGGCCGCCCTCGGCTACCGCTACGTCGACGAAACCGCCAACCCGGCCTACCGGCTTTTTCTTTAAGGCCTGAGATCCAGGCCTCCAGGGTGCAACGACTCGGCTACCCCCTCGTGTGTTAAAATTGGGAAAACAGCGAGGAGGTGGGCGCATGATACGGTTTTACGATCCCAAAGATGAACAGGAGCTGGCGCAGGTCGAACGGTTGCTGCGCGGCGCCGGCGTAGAATACTTTCTGACCGAGGAGCCGGAGGCGCGGCTGGGACCGAAACAGGTGCAGGTGGCGGAAGAGGATCTGCCGACCGCCGAAGCGGCCCTCCGGGGCTACCGCCAGCAGGAGCGGGAGACGTCAACGGTGCTGCCGACCGGTGATGCCTTTTGACGGCAAGGAATCGTTGGGTGCCGGTAATTTCCCGGCCGCTGCGGGGCTAGATCAGGCAGGGGACCGCACAAGGAGGTCATGGGGAGGTCTGGCATGGAGCATGCAGATGCGTCCATGAAGATTTATATCCAGTCTCTCGACCAAGGTAAGGGGAACCATGTACCCTTCGGTGCTGCTCGTCGCCGATGACCGGTTAAGCCGCCAGATGCTGCTGGAAAATCTGGTGGTCACCGGTTTTTCCGTTTCGGAAGCCGAGACGGCAGGCGAAGGGTTGATCCTGGCGCCGCAGGCCACTCCGGAGCTGGTTCTCCTCGATCTGCAACGGTCCGCCTCCGACTGCCTGGAGAGCTGTCGTCAATTTCGCACCGAGGTCGGCACGGCGGGGATTTTGCTGATCGCCGGAAAAAAGGAGATACGGGCCGGGGCCGACCCGTTTGCCGCCGGGGCCGACGATTATCTGCTTCGACCCATCGAGGGGTGGGAAGTGGCTCTGCGCCTGCAGGCGATGTGGCGCCGCCGCCAGGCCGGGGAAGAACAGGCGCGTCAGGCTGGCCAGTGGCAGGCGGCACAGGAGGAGTCGGCGCGGTTGCGCAAGGCCGTCAGCGGCCTGCGCAGCGGCAATGAACGGTTGCGGCGGGTCGATCGGCTGCGCTCTGATTTTCTCAACACCGCGGCCCATGAACTGCGGATTCCGGTGACCATTCTCAATGGGTATCTGTCGCTGCTCAATGAGATCGGGACCGGGAATCTCACCGACGACCAGCGCGAATATCTGCAGGTGGCCCAGGAGCACAGCGATCGGATGGTCAACCTGACCAACGACATGCTTGATCTTTCACGGCTGGAGTCCGGGAAGATGGAGATGGAAATCGCCGAGGGCAACTTGCGCCCGGTGATCCTGGAGGTCTGCCGCGACTTCCAGTCGCTGGCTGCCAAAAACGGGATCGCCCTGGACGCCGGCGGAGTCGACCCCTGCCAAGCCTTGTTCGACCAGGGACAGATCCGCCGGGTGTTGGCCAATCTGCTCAACAACGCCATCAAATTCACCCCTCAGGGGGGGAAAGTGCAGATCCGCCTCGCTTTCCACGAGCAGGAAGCCCAAGTGGCCGTCGAGGATACCGGCCCGGGGATCCCGCCGGAAAAAATGTCACAACTGTTCAAGGAATTTGTTCAAATGAGCCACCACGACTCCTGCAAAGGAACCGGTCTCGGGCTGGCCATCTGCAAGCGGATCATCGACTCCCACCAAGGGAAGATCTGGGCCGAAAGCCACCCGGGGCAAGGTAGCCGGTTCATTTTCACCCTCCCTCGATCCCTGTAAAATCCCCGTCTTACTGCCGAGCGTTCGCTGCAAAATTAATTGACAGTTTTGCTCAGGTATGTTATTC
>JACZKF010000632.1 GCA_014860175.1 Desulfuromonadales bacterium
ACGACGCCAATGTGTTCGAGGCCGGGGTGGAGAAGATGCGCACTGCGCGCTTCTCCGGCTACCTGGTCGGGACCTTCCGCGACGACGACGACGGCCAGGATCTCAAAGGGGTGAAGGTGCGAGCCGCCTACCTCTTCGGCCAGAGCCTGGAGGCGGGCGTCGGCGCCCACATCGACGTGCTCGAGCGACGCCTCGACGATGACGACGATGAGACGACCAGCAGCCGGGTGTGGGCCGACGCCACCTACTATCTGAGCAAAACGGTCAATGTCCAGGGGAAAGTAGAGCGAGTCGAAAGTGACCTCTGGAACGAATACTACCGGGGCCGTGTCCGCCTGAACATCTACTTCTAAACGCGACGATAAGGAGCCTTGGATATGAAAAGAGTTCTGTTCCTTTTTTCCCTGATGGTCCTGGGCGTCGCTGCGGCGGCGGCGGTGACCTTCGACCACTCTGCCCACCTCGGCTATGTCGACGACGGTGCCTGCGCCAGTTGTCACCTGGCTGGAGCGAAATCGATCGTCCCCGACAACAAAGTCTGCCTGGACTGCCACGACCAGGACTTCATGAAGGGTGTAAAGATGCCCGGGCTGAAGACCCACGGTCCGGTCTGGGCCCTCAATCACCGCCCTTACGCCAAGATGAACGACTTCGATTGCGCCGCCTGTCACCAGCAGGTCGACTGCCTCAAGTGCCACGCCTCGCGGCCGGCGGACGAGTTCGGCCAGTGGGGGAACAACATGATCAACGTGCACCGCTCCGATTTTCACATCACCCACCCGCTCGCCGCCCGCACCGATCAGAAGCTGTGCGCCAGTTGCCACGAGGCGCGCTTCTGTAGCGACTGCCACAACGATTTCCGGCTCGGGCGGGCCAGTGGGCCGTCCCATCAGCGCACCTTCGGCTTGCGCGCGGCGAGCGATTTCCATGGCGGGACCCCCGTCGGCCGCTGCGACGACTGCCACACGGAGACGGTGGCGCCGAATTTCCACGAGTGGACGCTGGCGCATGCGCGGGAGGCCCGCAAGAACCTGGCGACCTGCCAGTCGTGCCATCCGGGCGGCGATACCTGTCTTAAGTGCCACACCTCGGGCGGCTTCAATCCCCATGGCAAGAGCTGGGGAGATCGCGCCGGTCGCCTCCAGGATGCCAGCAAAAGCAAAAGCTGCAAAAAGTGCCACACCAGTATCCGCTGACAGGGGGAGGGGATCTCCCCCGGCGCAACTGCCACCTCGCACCATGGACACTTTCAAGGAGGCCCTACAGAGATGAAGAACAAAAGATTTTCGATCCTGCTATCGGTGCTGCTGGCGGCACCACTGGTCCTCACCGGCTGCGGTTCGGACTCGGAGGAGCGCCCGGTCGCCAATGATCGGGTGGAACTGGCCGGCCAGTACACCGGGCCGGACGCCTGCGCCCTTTGCCACCCGGGGGTTCACCAGGAGTGGGAGAAGAGCTGGCACACCCTGAAAGCCGGCTACGGCCCGGCTTTCGCCGAGCAGAATGCCGGGCTCAAAAACATCCGCCCCTGGAGCCTGAACGCCGCCCAGAGCGACTGGAACGACGCCATCATCGCCGGCAACCATAATGTCGCCATTCTGGACAGCGTCGGGGCTGACCCGACCGGCGGTCTGAGCCAGTTCCGGCAGGAGAACACCGGCACCTTCCGCAACACCGACATCATCCTGAGCTCGAAGACCTACAAGCCGAGCGACGTGTCGATCGTCATCGGCCAGACCCGCAAGCAGCGCTATGCCGTCTACTACGACGGCAGCGCCCAGACGGAAGGGGTTTACCTTGCCTACTCCCGAAACGGGGGGATCCGCCACGAGATCATGACCGAAGAGACCTGGAACCGCATGGACGGCGCTGCCTTACCCGCGGTGCAGAACAGCGGCAATCCGTTCACCGGCGACGTTGTGGACAACGGCACGGGTGAGCGGCTCGTCCGCCAGGGGGGCACCCTCAAGCTGTTCAACTACAGCGGCAACAAGGAGCGGGCCGGCTACAAGTTCCTCTTCACCGAAGTCTTCCTCTACCCCGGTTCGGGCGGGTACGCGACCGCCTCCTCCGTCAGCAACGTTCCCCGCCTGAGCGGCGACAACTACAACGAATGGCGCTCCTGGCAGGAGCGGTGCATCGGCTGCCACACCACCGGCTTCGACTACCAGGCGTGGGATGCGGCCAAAGCCGACTTCATGGCTGGCAACCGGGCCGACCTCAAGGACATTTTCGTCGCCGACATCCGCGTCTCCTGCGAAGCCTGCCACGGCCCGGGCGCCCGCCACGCCAGGACCGCTCAGGCCGAACACATCATCCATCCGGACAAGCTGACCGGCGAGCACCGCCTGATGGTCTGCGAGCAGTGCCATACCCGCACCCAGAAAAACCTGCACGAGCCGAAGAACGCTAACGACAACCGCGGCTTCATTCTAGGCCATCCGGAGCAGGGGCTGTTCCAGAACGTCATGGAATACACCCGTCCCAACTGGGGTGCCGGCAACCGCCAGGTGTCGAACGACGGCAAAGGGCGCCGCGACCATCAGCAGAGCATGGACATTCGCCTGAGCGAGTACATTCACCTGGAGGTGGAAAACCGGCCCTGGTCGAATCATGGAGGCCAGGCCTGCTTCGACTGCCACACCTCGCACAGTGTCGGCAACACCGCCACCCTGGCCGACACCGCCCGGCTCACCACCGCCAACGACCCGGATGGCCGGTTGCGTCTGCTCGACACCCGGTACAACATGTGCGCCGGCTGCCATGAAGGGAAAACCGACATCCTGGCCGTCTTCAATGCCACGACCGGGTTGAACAGCACCGCCACCGGCCCCACCTGGACCAACCCGACCCAGAGCTACAGCTCTACCCGCGGGCGCGGCGACAAGAAGCAGCATCTCTTCTCCACCGTGTTCAACTCCGTCACCGGTAAAAACGAAAGCATGGGGATCCAGGAAAAAGACTATGTCTGGGCGGTGAAGGGGACCGAAGTCAGAGCCATCTGGCCTTGGGAGAGAGAGCAGCACGTGGAGAAGGGGTACACCATTCGCTACGGTGCCAAGCCTACCCTCTGATCTGACCCGAACCGTCTACCCTGAATTTCTTCTCCTCTACCCCGCACCTCGGTGCGGGGTTTTTTTGTCTTTTCGGAGCGCCGACCCGGTGACTGGACAATCCCCGAAAAGGGGTTATTCTGGGACATGAAACTAGGGAAAAAGTGTCGATGTTGCGGAGAGTTCCAGCTCTTCTCAGGTAAAGTCCGGCCAGCGCTCTCCGCTGACACCATCACGAAAGGAGCTTTGCATCATGTCAAAAACCGCACTCTTAACACTGTCGGTATTTCTGTTCGGTCTGTTCTCCGTCGGCACAGCCACGGGAGGTGACCTTCGCACCAAGGGGGTAACCGGCAGCGATCATCACGGCATGGTCCATGGCCAAGTGGGGGTACTGCACTCGGCTGAGGACTTCATCGGTACGGAGGTAAGGGACAGCGCCGGGCAGGAGATCGGCGAGGTCAAGGATGTGAAGATCGACTTCCAGCGTGGGATCGGGTACGCCGAGATTTCAAGCGAGGAAGCCCTGGCTGTGGACGAAACTTTCCTGGTGCCGCTGACCGCCCTGACCGCCACCCATGAAGGGGAGTTCGTCACTCTGAATGTCGATCGCAGTCGGATTTCGGCCGCACCGCGGATGGAACCGGGGATGAGTTCCGATGAATACGGCCGCAACCTCCATGACCATTATGGCCTGAGCTATCCCTGGAGCGATCTGCCGGGGCAGGAACCGATCCGCCCGGAAGACAAGCCGGCCGAGAATCTGACCTACCCGGGACCGAGAGGGGAAGGGAGCCAAGTGCCGGCTCGTTAGCAATCTGAGCCAATAGAAAAGGCAAACAAAGGCCAGAAACAAAACAGCCATCCGGGAGGATGGCTGTTTTGTTTCTGGATTCTGAAGTGTCTAGAAAGGGGTGCGGGCGAAATGCCGCTTGGTGGCGTCCTGGAGTTTGCTGACGGCGTTGAACGATTCGCGCAGCAGATCCTGCTCGTTGCGTGAGAGGGCGTACGGATCGAGGAAGTGGGAAGGCGTCTTCCCCTGCTCGGCCAGGGCAACTTCATGCCGCAGGCGAATGAACGAGAGGGCCTCGAAAGCGGCGCGGATGTGTTCGGCGGTTTCGACGGCAAAGACATTTTGCTGTACCAGCGCTTTCAGCCGCTCCAGAGTGGTGACGGCCATGATCTCCCGCTCCAGGGCAAACATCCGGATGCAGTCGACGATATAGACCGACCCCCCCTGCTTCAGCGAAAGCTCCCCTTTGTGCTCCCCTTCTTTCTCCACCAGAAAACGGCCGAGGAGGCCGACCGGCACTTTGTAGCGAAGGTCGAGAGACATCATGTGGTAGAGGAACCCCTGGAAATCGCGGATCAGGTCGCAAACCACCGTTCGCAGATCGTGAGCCAGGGACGGGTCACCGGCGAGCGGTACGAAATCGAAGAAGATGGAGGAGTAGCGCACCTTCTGCGGCTCCGGGTCATTCACCCAGTCGCGCAGACGCTCTTCCCAGTCGATCAGCCGCCCTCGCCAGGCCGGGTTGTCGGCCATTACCTTGCCGTGGCACAGCGGGTAGCCGACTTGCGCCAGAGCCTGCACCAGGCGCTCGCCAAACCGGGAGAAGAAGGCGTCGACCTCCGCCAGTCGCTCCGCCGGGAAGTCCTCGAAAATGAAGCCGTGATCCTGATCGGGGCCGAGCAGCATCTCCCGGCGCCCGCCACTTCCCATCAACAGGAAGCAGTAGCGAATATCGGGCGGCTCCACCCCTTGAGCCCGCAACTCCTCCAGCACCAGGTCGAAAACCCGGCGGATGATGCTGTGATGCAGATAGGAGAGGATCTCCATCACCTCCGGGGTGCTGCGGGTCTCCGACAGCAGGGTGTGGGCGATGGCCACCAGCTCCCGGCGGCTGTTGAACAGCCCGGCCAGGCTCTTCTCCTCCCGGATGTTGCCGATCAGCAGCATCGCTTTCTGGCTGCGATAGCGCATCAGGTCGCGCATGGAGACGATCCCCACCAGCTCTCCCCGATCGACCACCGGCAGGTGCTTGATCCGCTGCCCGACCATGAACGCCATCGCCTCATACAGGTAGGTCTCGGGTCCGAGGTGGTGCGGGGCGCGGCTCATGATGTCACTGGCGACGAGAGCGGCCGGGTCCGCGCTCTCGGGGGCCAGGACTTTGGCGATGAGATCTTTTTCGGTGATGATCCCCAGCAGATAGCCATCGTCGGCCACCGGCAGGCAGCCGATTTTCTTCTCCGTCAGCCGCCGCGCCACCCGGCGCACCGACTCTTCCGGACGGCAGGTTTCCACCGGCGCCGACATGATTTCCGACAACCGTTTCTTGAACGGGTAGGCCTCCATCTGGGCGATGGCCGTTTGCGAGGAGTCGGCGACGATATCCGAGTAGAGGTGCCGGATGCGGGAGAAGACGATGCGGGTGAAGTACTCGGCCAGGCGGGGGTGGTCCTTTTCCGCCCGCTTGAGAATGTCCTCGGGAATCAGATAGCACTCGGTCGCCTTGACCGTGCGGGCGCCGCCGGTATACGGCTCACCGGTGAAGATCGGGGTGCCACCGAAAAAATTCCCCTCCTGCCGAAAATCGACGACCATCTCGCCGCCGTCGGGAGACAGGGCGGTGATCTCCACCAGCCCTTCCTTGATGACGTAGAGATAACCGGTGGGGGGGTCGTTCTGGCGGAAGATGTAGGTGCAGGGCGGGTACTTTCGCAGCAGGGCGCCGGTGCGGATCTCCTGGAAGATCTGGTCGGGGAGCTGATTGAACGGTTCGGTGTCCCGAAGGTGCTTGATGAAGCTCATCGGTCTCCCCGCAAAGCTTGAGCGAGTCGCAGCCTGGGGCCTCCCTGACCGGAAGGCTCGAAATATCCCAATAATGTAACATCAAGCCGGGAACCCAGCAAACAAATTAGCGGCGTCGGCGTCTAGACGGCCGGCGGAGCCGAGGCCGAGGAGGGTGCCGGCCGAGCCGGCGGCTCTGCCTCGTGCCCCGGGAAATTGTGCAGCTTGCGCAGGATGTTGTCCATCCTCAGGCGCGACTCTTCACTGACCCGGTCCTGGGTGAGGTTGGAAACCACAATGTTGATCAGAAAGGCGAGGGGGGCCACCACCAGGGACGAAGAGGTGGCCGGTAACAGGCCGTTGTCGCCGAAGATCGGGATCCGCATCACCCAGCCGGCCATGGCGATCAGGGTCATGGCCAGGCCAAAGATCATGCCGGCCAGCGCGCCATAGCGGTTGGCTTTGGAGTACCAGATGGCCAGGACGCAGGCCGGAAAGATGGTGTTCCCGGCAATGGCGAAGGCCATGGCGACCATCTGGGCGATCAGCGCCGGCGGGTTGAGGGCGGTCAGGATGATGATGATGCACAGCACGGCGGTAAAGATGCGGCCGACAAAAAGGGCCTGGCGATCGGTGCAGTCGGGTTTGAAGACGGTGGCGTACCAGTCGTGGGCGACGGCGGAGGCGCCAGCCACCAGCAGCCCGGCGACGGTGGAGATGCCGGCGGCCAGGGCTCCCGCCGCCAGGTAGCCGAGAAAGGCATTCCCCAGGCCGGCCCGCTCCGGGGCCGAGAGAATGATGACGTCGGCCACCTCCTTCCCCCCCAGTGGATTCCAGAATTTCCCCATGACGGCGTAGACCGGCGACGACCAGTAGAGCAGGCCGATGAAGAACAGCCCCCAAAGGACCGATTTGCGGGCCACGTCTTCGTTTTTCACCGTGTAGAAGCGGATCAGGATATGCGGCAGGCCGGCGGTGCCGATCATCAAGGTGAACACCAGGGCGATGAAATGGTAGATATTCCCCCCGCTCCCCCAGGGGAGAAAGACTTTGGTCGCCTCCATCAGTTGATCGCCGCTCAGCTGCCCCCCGGCGGCGGCGGAGACCCGTCCGTCCATGAGCCCCGACAGGATGCCGCCGTATTCGAATTGGGGGAGAAGGCCGGTTCCTCCTGCCTTTTCAATCAGGATCCACAGCGGGACGAGAAAGGCCGAAATCAGGACCACATACTGGATCTGCTGGTTGCGGGTGACTCCGGTCATGCCGGAGATCAGCATGTAGGTGAGGACGACGCCGGCAGCGAAGAAGACACTGGCCTGATAGCTCATACCGAAGATCCAGCCGCAGATCAGGCCGATCCCCTTGAACTGGGCGGTGGCGTAGGTGATGGCGATGAGGACGGTCACGACGGCGGCGATCAGCCGTACGGAATGGCAGTCGTAGCGGTCACCGAGGAATTCCGGGATGGTGAATTTGCCGAAGCGGCGCAGCTGGGTGGCCAGCAGGCAGAGGAGCAGAACGTAGCCGCCGGTCCAGCCGATGATGTAGCCCAGGCCAAACCAGCCGCGCAGATACAGGAGGCCGGCCACTCCCATGAAGGAAGCGGCGGACATCCAGTCTGAGGCGATGGCGGCGCCGTTGCCGTATTTACCGATCCCCTGGCCAGCCACCCAGTAGCCGGAGGGGGTGGAGACCTTGGAGAGAAAGCCGACGCCGAGATAGAGCACCAGGGAGGCCAACATGATAAGAGCGGGGACGAGCTTGAACCCCTGTTCGACCTGATAGATCTCCTCCCCAGCCCCCCAGAGGGTGCCGGTGGCGCCGAACACGGCCACCAGGGTCAGGCTCAGGGTCAGCAACTGCCTGCTCATCATCGTTGGCCTCTCGAACCGGGAGGGGGGGCGAGCCGCGTGCGGGCGATCCGTCGATCCCACAAGGTACAGTACAGTTTGCACAGCAGGACGTAACCGATGGTGCACCCTTGGGCAATCAGCCAGTAGTGCAGAGGAAAGCCAAGAAAACGGCTCTGGGTCAGAAACGAGCGCCCCATCCCGGTCGGGTCTGCCAGTCCGGCGAGCCAGATGAGGAGAGGGAGTCCGAAGCTGAGGGTGGCCCAGATCGCCAGCACGGTGGTGACGATTCCGACCTCCTGGCGCATGCCGAGGGTGGAAGGACGGAAAAAGTTCACATTGACCCTGGGTTTGGCCATCGTCGTATCCTCACCTGGAGGGGTGTCGCCACGCGCAGAGGTGGCGGTCTTTTGTAATGGTTTGTCCCCAGCATGTCAATGGCTGCGGCCGGGGGGGGCGATTTTGCTGATCGAACCGAACCTGGGAGCTGGCGTGGGTCGGTGGGAGCGAGGGTGGGTGACAGGGGATCGGAGCCGATCAGTCCTGGGTTTCTTCCGGTTCTCTGCGGCGCAGGACCGTCCCCAGCAGCAAGCCACCAACCACGCCATAGATCCCGCCGGTCGCCGTCGCGGTCAGCAACAGGAGCG
>JACZKF010000633.1 GCA_014860175.1 Desulfuromonadales bacterium
GCGCCCGGTAGGTAACGGCGCGGATCGCCGGGTTGAGCCCCGGCACGTCGCCCCCGCCGGTGAGAATGCCGATGGTCCCCTTGCTTGCCATAGCGCCTCCTTGCGTCAAAGTTCATCCGCCGCAGTGGCGGCCTACCCATAGCATAGACAACCTCGGCGGTAACACAAGGGAGAGGTCCGAAGCGCCTGCCTGACGGGCGCTTCGGAGGCGATTCGGGGCCGGGCTCAGGCGGGCTGAAACTTCACTTCGACATCCTGCCGGTGGGCGGGGTCGATTTTCCACAGGGTGCGGCCGGTGAAGCCGAACAGGCGGGCAACGATCAGATCCGGGAACTGCTCGAGGCGAATGTTGAAGAGAGTCACCGACTCGTTGAACAGTTCGCGCCGGTCGGCGATCTGATCCTCCAATTCGGAGATACGATAGCCCAGACGCTGGAACACGGCATCCGCCTTCAGTGCGGGATAGCTCTCGGCGACCGCGAACAAGGAGCGCAGGGTATCGGTCAGCATATTCTGGGCGCCGAGTTTCTCCTGGTCGCTGCGGGCGCTGGCCACTTGGGAGCGCGCCCGGGTCACCGCCTCGAGGGTCTTTTGCTCATGCTGCATGTACCCTTCGCAGACCTTGATCAGCTTCGGCAGCTCGTCAAACCGCTGCTTGAGCAGGACATCGATGTTGCTCCAGGTTTTGTCGACCTCGTTGCGCATCCGGATAAAGCCGTTGTAGATGAGGACCGTGTAGAGGGCGAGGCCGATGAGGATCAGAAGCAGCAGAATCAGAGTAACCAGACCGAGCATGGGGACCTCCTGGCAAGGGTTCAGAACAGATAACGGTTCAGGATCAGGCTGGCGGCCAGGCCGGCTGCCAGCAGGCCGGCTGCCAGCAGGACGGCGGCGGCTATCCCGTAGCGGCCGGCGAGATGCGCCTCGGATGCGGTCTCGGCAATGATGAAGGGGAGCAGGCGTCCGCCTGGGCGGCCGATCACCACCTGCTCTTCCTGGCGCCGGGGGGTGAGCGCCTCGCTCAACTGGTCGCCCAGCGCTGCCTGTTCCATGCCGATGCGAGCCGCTTCCCACTCCTCGGCACTGATTCGGCCGTCGCCGTCGCTATCGAACTGCCGCAAAGCGGCCGGATCCCCCTTGAGCCGACGCAGCCTTTCCCGGGTGCGCTCGGCCAGCGACGGCGCCAGCGGGCGCCGGGCCCGGGCGAAGCCGAGCACGTACAGGTAGGTCCCTTCGGCGATGACCTCCTCCACCCATTTTTCATCTTGGCTGCCAACCCCGGCGGAGAGAAAAATTCCGCCATGGCCATACCCTTCCTGGCGGTGGCGCGGGCGGATGGTGGCACGCCGTGGGTCGATCTGCACCCGGCCGGTGCCATCGTCGAGGAAGAAGGGGACGGCGCCGCTGCTGCTGGAGGTCAGCCGCCACCCCTGACGGTGACGCCGGTAACGGCGCAGGCGATACCAGACGCAGGCCAGGTGGGTCATGGGGGAAACCAGGGCATGCTGGCGCTCGGCCCGGCCATGGACCTCGACCATCCCCATCGCCATGGAG
>JACZKF010000634.1 GCA_014860175.1 Desulfuromonadales bacterium
AACGCCATCCAGATCGCCGAGATCCTGGTCGAGAAGTATCTGTAGAGGCAAGAGATGTTCCCCATTACCCCTTACTGGTTACCTGAATTTTGAGCCTTAACGATCTTACTTTGGGGGCCTACCGCCCCGGCGATTCGCCGCTGCATCGGCTCGATCCGCGGCTGAAGCTGCTCGGGTTCCCGCTGCTGGTGGTGGCCGCCTTCTCCGCTACCGGTCCGGCCCGGCCGGTACTGCTCGCGGCGCTGGCGCTGCTCCTTCTGCCGCTGGGAAAAATCCCTTTGGGCTGCTGGTGGCGCAGCGTCCGGCTACTGCGCTGGCTGCTTCTGTTCACCATCCTGGTGCATCTGTTCTTCGCCTCCGGGCGGACGGTGGCCGGTGTCGCCTGGCTCTCTCTCGACGGCCTGCAGCGGGGGATGATGGTGGCCGGCCAGCTGGTGCTGGCGGTCACGTTTTCCTCGCTGCTGACCTTGACCACCTCCCCCCGGGAGTTGGCCGGCGCCTTCTCGTCTCTCCTCTCCCCCTGGCGCCGCTGGTTTCCGGTCCGGGAGGCGACCCTGCAGTTTCTGCTGGTGGTGCAGTTCATTCCGGTGTTGCGCGAAGAAGCGTCCGCCCAGGTGGCCGCCAGCCGCTTGGCCGGCCAGGACCCGGGCGCAGGGGGGCTGGCGGCCCGGATCGCTACCTTGGGGCGGATGGTTTCGCCGCTGCTGCTGCGCCTGGTCGACCGGGCCGACGGGCTGGCCCAGGCCGCCGCCGCCGGGGTGGATGTCTGGGGGGAGAAGGAGCTGCCGGTGCTGCGGGCGCGGCCGACCGACCGCTGGGTTCTGCTCGGGGGGAGCATCGGTCTGGTACTGCTGTTTGCCGGGGTGCCATGAGAAAGATCCGCCTGCTTCTCGAATTCGACGGTACCCGCTTTGCCGGCTGGCAGTGGCAGGCCAACGGCCTTTCCGTGCAGCAGGTGGTGGAGGCGGCCCTGCAGAAGATCACCGGCGAGACGGTCCGACTCGTCTCCTCCGGTCGCACCGACGCCGGCGTCCATGCCCGGGGGATGGTGGCCCATTTCACCACCAGTCGCGACCTGCCGCTGTCGGCCTTTCGCGAAGGGGTGAACCGGTATCTGCCGCCCGACGTGGCGGTGCGCCAGGCGGCCGAAGCCCCCCCCGACTTTCATGCCCGCCACAGTGCCGAGGGGAAGTGGTATCGCTATACCATCTGCCTCTCGCCGGTTCGCCTCCCCCTGGTGGCCCGAGGGGCATGGCAGATCCGCTCCCCTCTCGATCTGGAGGCGATGCGTCGCGGCGCCGGCGCCTTTTGCGGCCGGCACGATTTTGGCGCTTTTCGGGCGGGCGACTGCAATGCCCGGGGGACCATCCGGGAGATCTTTTCGCTGGAATTGATCCCGGAGGGGGAGCTGCTCTATCTCGATGTCCGCGGCAGCGGCTTTTTGCGCACCATGGTGCGGGTGATGGTCGGCACCCTGGTGGAGATCGGCCTTGGCAAGCGCCCCTGGACCGACGTCGAACGGCTGCTCCTGCAAGGGCAGCGGATCGAAGCCGGGCTCACCGCCCCCGCCCAGGGGCTCTGCCTGATGGAGGTCTGGTATTGATCGCCCGCACACAAAAAACGCTTGACATCCCGACCCTGTTCGGCTAAGTTTCCAGCTTCTGTGAGCCCCGTTCCTGCACAGATAATGTCCAGAGAGGATTTTTTTTCATGAGCACTAAAATTGCAAAACCTTCGGATATCAGCAAAAACTGGTATATCGTCGATCTGGATGGGCAGGTCCTTGGCCGCGCTGCCACCGAGATCGCCCGTGTCCTGCGGGGCAAGCACAAGGCCATCTATTCCCCCAGTGTTGACACCGGTGATTTTGTCATTGTCCTTAACGCCGACAAAGTCCACCTGACCGGAAACAAACTGGCCGACAAGGTCTACCACCGCCATACCGGTTTTCCCGGCGGGCTGAAGTCGATCACGGCCGGCAAGCTGCTGGAGAAAAAGCCGGAGATGCTGATTCAGAAAGCGGTCAAGGGGATGCTTCCCAAGAACAAGCTGGGGCGCGCGATGTTCAAGAAGCTCAAAGTTTACGCCGGGCCCGACCATCCCCACACCGCCCAGCAACCGAAACCCCTGACCTTTTAATTCGGAGCGGAGATAGAGATGGCCGAACAGAAATTTTATGCAACCGGTAAGCGCAAGACTTCGGTCGCCCGCGTCTGGTTGACCCCCGGAGCCGGTACCATTACGGTAAACAAGCGCCCCATCGACGAATATTTCGGTCGCGAGACCTCGAAGATGGTCATTCGCCAGCCTCTGGAGCTGACCAACAATATCGGTAACTTCGATATCACGGTCAATGTCAGCGGCGGCGGCCCCTCCGGCCAGGCCGGAGCGATCAAGCACGGCATCACCAAGGCCCTGCTGGTGATCAACGCCGAGTTGCGCGGCACTCTCAAGAAAGCCGGCTTCATCACCCGTGACAGCCGGGTCAAGGAGCGCAAGAAGTACGGCAAGGCAGCCGCCCGCCGCAGCTTCCAGTTCTCCAAGCGTTAATCCACGACCGGGTGTTCCCGGCCTGGGCCATCGCACGCATAAAGGGAAACCCTCGGGTTTCCCTTTTGTTTTAACATCGTGTCGGGAGGCATACATGATCAAAGTCGCCGTCATGGGGGCCAGCGGTTATACCGGGGTAGAACTGCTCCGGTTGCTCCTGGGGCATCCGCAGGTCGAGGTCACCTGCGTCACCGCCCGCCAGAATGCCGGCGAACCGGTGGCCGCCCTCTTCCCCTCCCTGCTCGGGCGGACCGACCTGGTTTGCGAAGCGGTCGAGCCCGAAGCGGTCGCCGCCCGGGCCGAGCTGATTTTCACCGCCCTGCCGCACCAGACCGCCCAAGAGGTCATCCCCCCCCTGCTGCAGGCCGGCCGGCGGGTGATCGACCTCTCCGCCGATTATCGCCTGCGGCAGCCGGCGCTCTACGAGTCGTGGTACGGGCGCCATGGCAGTCCGCAGCTTCTCGCCGAGGCCGCCTACGGTCTCCCTGAGCTGTTTCGGGAGCGGATTTCCGGTGCCCGGCTGGTCGCCAATCCGGGGTGCTATCCGACCAGTGTCGCTCTGGCCCTGGCCCCCTTGGTGAAGCACGGGCTGATCGACCTCTCTTCGCTGGTGATCGACAGCAAATCCGGCACCAGTGGTGCCGGTCGCGGCGCCAAGGTCGGCAGTCTGTTCTGCGAAGTGAACGAAGGGTTCAAGGCCTACAGCGTCGCCAGCCACCGGCACACTCCGGAGATCGAACAGACCCTGGGCGATCTGGCGGGGGAGGAAGTGACCGTCACCTTCACCCCGCATCTGCTGCCGGTCAACCGTGGGATCCTCTCTACCTGTTATGCTTCTTTGCGGCAGCCGGGCGACACCGGGCAACTGCTCGCTCTCTATCGGGATTTTTACCGGGATGAGCCGTTTGTCCGGCTGCATCCGGCCGGCAGTCTCCCCAATATCGCCTATGTGCGGGGGAGCAACTTCTGCGACCTCGGAGTGACGGTCGATCCCCGTACCGGCCGGGTCATCGCCATTGCCGCCATCGACAACCTGATCAAGGGGGCGGCCGGCCAGGCGGTGCAGAATTTCAATCTGCTGTGCGGGTTTCCCGAAACCACCGGACTGGCAGCAATGCCGGTATACCCCTAGCAAGGAGCTCCCCATGGACTGCATCTCCACCACCAGCCTGAAGCACTGCACCTGTTCGGATATCACCTGCGACCGGCGGGGGAACTGCTGCAAGTGCGTCATCCACCACCAGCAGCGGGGGGAGATCCCGGGCTGCTTCTTTACGCCGGCCGGCGAGCGCACCTTTGATCGCTCGGTGGCTCATCTGTGCCGGGACCGCCTCGGTTGACCGACCTGCCGCCGAGCCGGTTTCTCCCCATGACCCGCCAACAGATGGTGGCGCGCGGCTGGGAGGAACTCGACATCCTGTTCGTCTCCGGCGACGCCTACGTCGACCACCCGGCCTTCGGCGTCCCTCTGCTCGCCCGTCTACTGGAGTCGGCCGGCTACCGGGTCGGGATTCTCGCCCAGCCCGACTGGCGGCAGCCGGCGGCCCTGCAGGAGATGGGGCGGCCGCGGCTGTTCGTCGCCATTTCGGCTGGGGCCATGGATTCCCTGGTCAATCACTACACCGCCGCCCGCCGGCGCCGCAGCGATGATGCCTACACTCCGGGGGGGAAGGCCGGCGCCCGCCCCGACCGGGCGTTGATCGCCTATTGCGCCGCCATCAAGGGGGCGTTCAAAGGGGTGCCGGTGGTGATCGGCGGCATCGAAGCGAGTTTGCGCCGCCTCGCCCATTACGACTACTGGGACGACAAGGTCCGCCGGTCGGTACTGGTCGACAGCAAGGCCGACCTGCTGGTCTACGGCATGGCCGAGACCCCCCTGCTGGAGATCGCTCGCCGGATGGCGGCCGGCGAGGCGGTCGGGCGCCTGCGCGATATCCGCGGCACCGCCTTTCTCGCCAAAACGCCCCCTTCGCAGGGGGTGCAACTCCCCTCCTTTGAAACCGTGGCGGCCCAGCCACAGGCGTTCAACGAAGCGTTTCGT
>JACZKF010000635.1 GCA_014860175.1 Desulfuromonadales bacterium
TCGTCGCCATCGGGCGCCTGGCTGCCGTCGACAACCAGCAGGACCAGGTCGGCGGACGGTATTTTCGCCCGGGCCCGACGCACCCCCTCCGCCTCGATCGGGTCGGTGGTGTGGCGAATGCCAGCGGTGTCGACCAATCGCAGAGGAATGCCACCGAGGTTGAGGTTTTCCTCGATTGTGTCGCGGGTGGTGCCGGGGGCCGGGTTGACAATCGCCCGGGCTTCCCCGAGGAGGGCGTTGAGGAGAGAGCTTTTCCCCACGTTGGGCTTCCCGAGGATGAGAACCGCCATCCCTTCGCGCAGGGTGCGACCGGTATCGAAGGAGGCGAGGAGCTGGTCAATCTCCCCCCGTGCCACCTCTACCCGTTCCTGCAGCGCTTGCCGACTGGGAAGTTCGAGCTCATCTTCCGGGAAGTCGACCTCGGTTTCGATCAACGCCAGAACTTCCACCAACTGGTCACGAATAGTGTGGATGGCCTGCGAAAGCTTGCCCGCCAGCTGTTGGAGGGCCACCTGACTCGCGGCTTCGCTGGCCGACCGAATGACTGCGATCACCGCTTCGGCCTGGGCCAGATCAAGGCGGCCGTTGAGAAAGGCGCGGAGGGTAAACTCACCGGGGCGGGCCAAGCGGATTCCGGATTCGATGAACAGATCGAGAAGGCGTCTCATCACCTGCGGGCCGCCATGACAGTGAATCTCCGCCACATCTTCCCGCGTGTAGGAGCGGGGGGCGCGCATGACGACGGCCATTACCTCGTCGGCACAAATCCCCTGCCTGGTGATCAGTCGGCCATGATAGAGCCGATGGGAGGCAAGGGGCCCGCTGCCGCGGCTAGGCCGGAAGAATGATTGCAGTATTTCTGCCGCCCGCGGGCCGGAGAGCCGCAAAATGCCGATTCCCCCCTCCCCGGGGGGAGTCGCTGGGGCAACAATGGTGTCGAGGTTTTGATTCGCTTGCATGTGCCGCGGTCCCACCCGCCTTACCGCCTCATGGCTTACGGTTGATCAGGGCCTGTTGGCCGATCGTCAGGAGGTTGTTGACCAGCCAGTAGAGGACCAGACCGGAAGGGAAATTAAGAAACATGAAAGTAAAAATCACCGGCATCAACATGAACAGCTTGGCTTGGGTCGGGTCCATCGTCGTCGGGGTCATCTTCTGTTGAATGAACATCGTTGCCCCCATGATAATGGGGGTAATGTAGTATGGATCCTTGGCGGCGAGGTCCTGGATCCAGAAGTAGAAGGGAGCGTGTCGAACTTCGATTGATTCCATCAGAACTTTATAGAGAGCAAAAAATACCGGTATCTGAACCACCATAGGCAGACATCCGCCCAGAGGGTTGACCCGGTGTTTTTTGTACAGCTCCATAATTTCTTTATTGAGACGCTCACGGTCACCTTTGAACTTTTCGCGAATCTTTTGCATCTCTGGCTGCAGCTTTTGCATGTTTTTCATCGAGCTGTAGCTCTTCTGGGTGAGCGGCCAGAAAATCAACTTGATGATCATGGTCAGTAAAATTATGGCCAAACCGTAGTTGTGCAAAAACCCGTTAAAAAATTTTAAAGAGTGAAGCAACGGCTTGGCTATGATGGCAAAAATGCCGAAATCGACAATTTCGGTCATTTGATTGCCAACCCCCTGGAGAACATCCAGATCCTTTGGCCCAAAGTAGAAGAGATATCGGTATTCAGCCATGCCACCGGGGGCGATGGTCTGATAGGGGGTGAAAACGTGGCTGAGAATCAGGGAATCAGCCATTTCCAACCGTACTTTCTCCGCTGCGGTGCCTAGGGGAATGATGGCGGAGAGAAAATAACGGTTGCCGAAACCGGTCCAGACGACACCGGGACCATACTCGCGCCCCTTGCCAAGGTCGTCGACATCGTCCTGATGCAGTTTTTCGCCCACCAGGGTGGAAGCGCCGACGAATTCGTAGTTTTTCCCCTCCCTTGCCTCACTCCAGGGCTCCACCAGGGAGACCGCCAGAATTCCGCTGCGCGAAGACTCGCTTTGATTGAGGAGGCGCAACTGCAGTTCAAAATCGTAGCGATCGCCATGAAAAGTGAACACCTTCTCAACCATCAGTCCATTCGGAAGAGGAGCCAGAAAGGTGAGGGTGCGGCTTTCCCCGGCGGCAAGCTTGACGTGATTTTCCTTGAAATCGAGCGCATAAGGCAAGTCAACAGGGATATCGAAACCATCCAGCCCGCCGGTGCGCAACGTCGCCAGCCGATCGGGCCCACTTTCGACCAGGGTAACCGGTGGAGCGTCTTTGGGCGCGGCCGTGCGATAGTCCTTGAGTTCAAGCTGTTTCAACCGAGCGCCGGCACTGGTGATGGTGGCACGGAAAACGCTATTCTCGACCACCACCTCCTGAGTATGCGTCGGTGCCGTGATCTCTTGGCGCGGGGCCACGACTTCAGG
>JACZKF010000636.1 GCA_014860175.1 Desulfuromonadales bacterium
GCTGAAGTCGGAGGGCGCCACCGTCAGCGCCTCGAACCCCTCAGCGCCCCTCGCCACCTTGAGCAGTTCCAGCGTCGAGGGGGTGCGGCGCTGGAGAGTGACCAGGCGCACGGTGTTGGTAGAAAAAGTGTGCTCGACCACCCCTTCCTGGAAGGTGATAAGGGCGGTGTTGTCGATGGCAGTGCCGGCGGGGACGGTGGCGGCAGCATTGGTGGTCAGCAAAAAAGTACAACCAGAAGAAAAAAATACGCCGGTCTGTGGGCGCCGCGCACGGTGGCGCCCACAGACAGACGCCCCGACCGGGAAGACGCCGCCGCCTCCGGCCGGGGGATGACAGAAAATCCGAATCCTCTCTCCATGTATCGAAATCGGGCGCACCGCACCGGGACGCATCCGCTGACGGAGCGGCGGCGAGATGGCCGAAACGAAGGTTGATTGGAGAAGTTCGGTAAACGCATGGAACCCTTGCTCATCCTGCGAAGGAGAGTGCCTAATCGATTTCAACCTTGAATTTGATGGTTCTGACCGTGCTGACCTCCCCCGTTTTCCCAGGGATGGAAGCGTAGGTGACGCGGATCTTCGCCGGATCGGTACCCGCGGCGGCAATGAACTGGGCTGCGCTACTGGCGGTAGCCTCCAGAGAGTCAGAAACATAGGTGGTGTAGTCTGGGATAACGTCGTTTACTTCAACCGAGTCAGCCGTCGTACTCCCAGAGTTGGTGAGGGTGATGGTATATTCGACAATCGCCCCGGGCAGATAGTAAGAGGTACCTTCGGTTCCATACCCGCCTGCTGTGATGATCTGAGTTTTGGAAATAGACAGCGAAGCCGACTGCAGAACAAAAGTCGAACTGGCGGAGTGGACGCTGTCAGCCGCGTCATCGCCTTCATACGAGCCAGACTCATCAATGGCAATGACGTTCTCGGTATCTGACGCCGTCGTAGTTTCAAGCTTATTGGTGCCACCTTCGTCAACCACGGTGGCTACCAGGTGGTAGGTTGCCCTCTCGTCATTCGCACCCACGCCAAAAATGCCAGCGATTCTGACTTGCAGGTAATCGGTTGCAAGATTTTCTGCCGCCGGTATCGAAAAGACCTCCCCGCTCGTGAATGCCACCCAGTCCGTTCCATTGAAATACTCGTATGTGACGGAAGGGGTGAAACCGAGGGTTCCTTCAGCGACAGTCAGCACGAACTTGGTCGTTTCCTCCGTGCCGGTGGTATCGACGCGGTCGTTGCCGTGGTTGGCGACTTTGAAATTGAGATATTGAGTTGTCCCGTTGTTGCCGGTGACGGTCCCCGTATCGGCCGTCACCACCGGTTTCACCAGCCGGTCGACAACGAAAACGGCTGCGTTGGACGCGATCGGATCGTCCGGGGTCTGGTTTACTCCGCCGACTTCATACGTGAGGGTGGCGGTGTTGGAGATGGTTTCGCCGGCCCTGGTGGGCGCGGCTGCGGCGGTGCCGACGCTGCCGAGCGCCAGGACGGCGGCCAGAAACAGGCCGTAAAGGATGTTGCGTCTTGCAGTTTTCATCTCTTGCTCCTTCTGTGAATAAATTTCATCGGGCCTCTTTGACAGCTTTCTAGTTCAACCGGGCGCGGAAACCGACTTCTCCTTGTTCGCCTGGCGCCAGCTTCTTCAAGAGCCAGCGGATATGGGTGTAGTCCTTGGCTTCGGCGGGACTCTCCTTCCCCTCGGCGTCCTTGACGGTCAGCTTCTCGGGGGACGCGAAATTCTGCCCCCCGTCGACGGAAAAGGTGATGATCGTCCCCTTTCCGTAGGCGCTTCCGCCGACGTAGGTCATGTGTTCGGGGACGGGGTTGTGGATGGCCACGTCGTCGGCCGCTTTCTCCCCGCTGTTTAGACAGCTGTTGACGAAGAGGAGCTCGGTGCCGGGGAGGACCTTGGTCGCCTGGATCTGCTGGATCTCCTTCTCCCCCTTTTCGTTGACCACCTCCACTTCGATCAGGGCCTGCGAAGAGATCTCGACCTCCGCCGCCACCAGTCCGGGGAGGGCGACAAGGGCCAGCAGCAGAAAACTTGAAATGATCCTGTTCACACTTGTGCTCCTTTTTTTGGCATGGTTAGTCGATGGTGACCCGGAAGGTCACGGTTCGGGTCATCCCCTGCAGATCCCCGAGCCGGACGGTCACTGCGCCGGCTGCGATTTCCCCCTCGTCGTCGTCGGCACCGTCGGTCAGCGAAGTGCCGTCGAGGGTCAGGGTGTTCGGCGTGTAGGTGGTGCCGTCGGGAATCGGGTCACGAACCCCCACCCCGCTGGCGATGCCGGTGCCGGAGACGGCGACGGCGATCCGGTAGGCGATGGTCGCTCCGGGGACCGGCTCGGTGCCGCCGAACGGATCGCTGACCGTTGCCGACTTGGTCGCGATCACCTCCAGTCGGCTGGCCTGGTAGGTGCCGTGAATGGCAGAGGTCCCCTGGCTGCTGCCGATCACGGCATTGACGCCGCCGTCCCCTTTCCCCGGGAAGGCGGTGCCGGGAGGGCCGCTGCCGGTGACGGCGGTTGCCGTCAGCCGGCTGCTCCCAAGGTAACCGTCCAGAGTGGCATCGGGGATGTCGTTGAGAACGAAAAGCGTCATCGACGCATCCAGCCCCAGAGCCGGGCGGTTGCTCTCTGGGTGGTAGGGGAGGTCCAAAGCGGGGTCGAACAGTCCGTCTCCGTCCGTATCGAGGTAGATCCTAGGATTATCCGGCTGGAACTGATTGCCGTCGACCAGGTTGTCGGTCAGCAGAAGAAAGCTTTCCTGGCCGTTGCCGGTGTTGTGCAGGCGGAAAATCAGGACTTTGTCGACCACGCCCGGTTGGACCACGACGTTTTCCGCGTCCTGCCAGACCAACTCCAGATCGATCAGTTCGGCCACCTCCAGGGTGACCGCGTTGCTGGTCAGTTTGATTTCGGTTGTTTCCATCGTATAGGAGACGCTGGCCTGGTTGCTGATCGACGTACCGGCCGGTGTCCCCCGGGCCACGGCCGTTTGGGCCGGCAGCCAGAGGGCCAGGGCCGCCAGCAGGGCGGCGACGCGTTTCATCGGGGTTATCCTCCTTTCATCCAAGCGGGTTCGAACGACCGCGGAATCTATGTGAAGCAAATGTCGGCTCATTTGATTCGCACCTTGAAGTAAAGGGTGAAAGTCGGGTGATTGGTGCCATCCGAGGCCTCGAAGCTCCCCTTGGGATGGATGAGGATCTTGCTGACACGTGCATCGACGCCGTTCCCGTCGTCTTGCGGGTCGATCACCGCTCCCTCGGCGTCCAGAAAGGTAAGGTCGGTGCCCGGGTTGAAGGAGAGGCCGCTCTCTTTTGGCGAGGTGCCGTCAAGGAATGCAATGAGGGTGCTGCTGACCACGAGGGCGGTTTTGGGCGGGATGAGATCGGTGATGACCACCGTATCCGCATCGGTCCCTCGCCGGCCGCTGTTGGTGGCGACGATGGTGTAGAGCATCTCGGCACCCGGGGTGGCGTAGCCGGCGCCGGCCTGGACCATTTTGACCAGGGTGATCTCCGGCCAGGCGACTGTCACCGCGTCGGCACAGCGGTTGTTCTCATCGTTGCTCTCGGGAAACAGCGCATCCGGGTTAACCCGGCAGAGTCCGACCGTACCATCGTTGATGCGCGGGTTGACCAGGGTGCGGGCCGTGGTGACAGTGACCGGGACGGTGATGGCGAAGGCGGCGCCGGCGGGGATGGTCGCCTCGCCGTCGGTTGTGCAGGCAAGCGTTGTCGTCTCTGGATCGATGGCGCAGGAGATGCCGGTGATCTCCCCCAGGTCGATCTCGAGTTCGCCGTAGGTGGCGCCGGCGGGCAGGTCGTCGACCAGCACCGTGGCTCCTGCCGGAAAGCTGGCGTGTCCGGCCGCGGTGGCGTTGGTCACGCTCAGAGTCCAGCGGAAGCCCCCTTCGGTGGCGAGTCCATCGACGTCGTTGCTCTTGACCGCGACCAGGTCGGGGGCGAGCCGCACCGTCTTGCTGGCGGCGGGGGAAGTGACTCCGTCGGCAATGGCGGTGGCGGTGTTGGTGATCACCTTGGCGGCCAGGTCGGCGGCGCTCACCGTGTAGCCAGCAGTGCAGCGGATCGTTTCGGCCGGATCGAGATAGTCGTCCCCGTCGCCGACGGTGCTGAAAGGGGCGCAGGCGACGGCGACCTTGGGATCGTCGATCACCACCGGCCCCCGCAGGGGGGCATGACCGCTGTTGGTCACCTCGAAGGTGTAGGTGATGACATCGGCGACCTGATCGGGGGGCTCCCCGGTCGGGGGAAAGTAGTAGTCCCTGGCGGCATTTTTCCCGAGCGTCAGGCCTGTGGTGGCATAACGGGCCGAGGATTGGTCGGCATAGCCGACCTCGGCGTACCTTCCCGTAGCCGTGGCGGTGTTGACCCGTTCCCCGGCTGCCGTCGTCACCGGGCCGATGACGCAGGTGGCCAGGTGGTTGTCGTTCTCCGCCACCGCCACCGGCAGGGTCGCCGGCCAGCTGCAGCCGGCGGTGCTGACCAGAGGATCGGTGACGGTGACCGGCGACAGCGGCACGTCGCCAAGGTTCTCCACCATCAGCCGGTAGTAGACCGGGTCGCCAGTGGTCACCGCCAGGAACGACTGCCAGGGGCCGCTGCTGCTCGGGGCGATCTGCTTGAGCAGCGAGATTGCGGGGGATGGCGCCTCGACCCAGAGGGTGTCTGAAGCCGGATTGCCGCTCCAGGTGCCGTTGAGGAGATGGGAGACGGCGCTGCTGATGTTGAGGTACTCCCCGGCAGCGGACGCAGCAACCTTGACCTGCACCGTGCAGCTCGCCCCGGGGGCGATGGTCCCCTCCGAAAAGGAGAGCGACCCGCCGCCGGCGACGGGGGTGTAGGCCGGCGTTCCGCAGCCGCTGTGGGACGCCTCGACGGGGGTGGCCACCCGCAGGTTGGCCGGAAAGGTGTCGGTAAAGGCCACCCCGCTGAGAGGATGGTTCGGGTTGGGGTTGGTCAATGTGAAGCGCAAGATCGAGGCCTCGCCGGTCAAGACCGGATTGGGGGCGAACCGTTTTTCGATTACCGGCGGCGCAAGGGCGGTCAAGGTGGCGGTGGCGACCCCGGTGGGGGAGGTATTGGGACCACTCTGAGTGGCGGCGACGTAGCCGCTGGTGTTGGTCTTCGGGCCGACAGAGGAGGCTGCCACTGCCACCTGAACGGCGATGGAACAGCTGGTGTTGGCATTGAGCGTGCCGTTCACCAGCCGGATGCCGGTGTCGTTAGCCTGCAGGGTGCCGCCGCCAGCATCCTGGAGGATGCCGCCGCAGCTGTTGGCGGTAGTCGAGACGTAGCTTATCTCCTCCGGGAAAGCATCGGTGAAGCTCAGGCCGGAGTAGTTGTAGATGCTGTCGGTGCTGGCATTCGGGTTGGTGATGGTGAAGGTGAGGATGGATCTCCCCCCGGCCGCCACCACGTTGGAAGAAAAAGCTTTGCCGATGGTCGGCGGGGCAACGGCCGGGCAGCCGAAAATCTGTACCTCATCCAGCCCCATGGTTGACGACGCTTTATTCTGGTGTCGGGCGGCGGCGTTGATGCGGAAAGTGGTCGTGTTGCCGGTGGCCGCTGCATTGGCCGAAATAGGTCCCAGCCAGCTCCCGGTCCCTGCCTTGATGGTCGAGCCGCTGTTGTAGATGGTGCTGAAAGCTCCGCCATCGGCACTCGAATAGGCATAGACGTAGTTGCTGCTCCCGGTCCAGTCACCGGTCGCCGAGAGCAGGTAGCGGAAGGAAAGAGATGCCCCACCGTATTTGCTGGTGTCGACAGAGAACTGGAAATAGGGGGAGGTCAGACTGGCCCCGACTACCTGCGGCCAGGTATCAGTCGCCTGCCACGAACCAGGCGCTGGGGATCCGTCCGCCGCATCGATGACCGAGGCGGCCGAACCGACATAGCTCGCACTGGCGGTGTTGACGTTGGCGGCCTTGAAAGAGAAGTTCGGGGGACGCTCCCTCCCTGATTCATGCTCCAGCGAACCAACTCCACAGGAT
>JACZKF010000637.1 GCA_014860175.1 Desulfuromonadales bacterium
AACCAAGAGTAGCAAAGAGGTTCCGATGGTCAATTTGCTGCTCGAGAATAGAGCCAGGCGGCCGAGGCCGGGAGGGAAGAAAAAATCCCCGCCGGGGGGCGGGGATCGGGGATCGGACGGACAGTCTTCCCGGCTTCAGGGGGCTTTGTAGAAGACCGACCCTTTGGCGCCGCAGACGACGCAGGTGTCGGGGGCGCCACGTTCGACGGTGTGCCCGCAGATCGGGCAGATGTAGTAGTCGTAGCTCTCACCGCCGGACTGGAGGTTCTCCAGCATTGCTCCATAGAGCCCGGCGTGCACTTTTTCCACTTCGTTGGCCCAGCGGAAGGAGCGCTCGGCCTGGGTCGCCCCCTCGGCGGCCGCATCCTCGATCATCTGCGGATACATGCTCTTGAACTCGTGGGTTTCGCCGGCTACCGCCTCCACCAGGTTCTCCCGGGTGCTGCGGATGCCGCCCAGGGCGCGCAGATGGTTGTGGGCGTGGACCGTCTCGGCTTCGGCGGCGGCGCGAAAGAGCTTGGCCGCCTGCAGATACCCCTCCTTCTCCGCCTGCTTTGCGAACGCCAGATATTTGCGGTTGGCCTGGGATTCCCCGGCGAAGGCCTCCGCCAGATGCTGTTCCGATTTTTTCATGCTGCCTCCTGTAGGTGAATTGCCTCTGGTTCGCGGTGGATCTGGTGCAAGGTCAGGGGGCGGTGCCCCGGATGGCTTCTCGACAGGCTCTGATGGCGAAGGGTTGGCCGATCACCAGCAGGATGTCTCCCGTTTTTAACACTTCATCGGGGGGTGGGGAAACGATTTTCTGCTCCCCCCGCTTGATGCCGATGACGGAGATGCCGTGGCGCCGGCGCAGATCCAGGTCGGCCATGGTCTGCCCTGGCCATCCCGTATCCTTCTCCACCAGCAGCTCGGCAATTTTGAAGGTTCCCCCAGGCTCGTCGGCAACGGCACTCTCCTCCAGGTAAATACGGGCCTGGGGCAGGCTTTCCCGGGAGCCGAGGATCACCAGCCGGTCGCCGGGGAAAATCTGGAATTCGGCGGTCAGGTCGAAGTGGCTGCGGCCGGCCCGATCGAGGGCGACCACCGAGGCGCCGGTGCGCTCGCGCAGATCGAGGTCGCCCAGCATTTTGCCGCTGGCGGCCGACCCCGGTCGGACCTTGACCTCCTCCAGGGTGACCGGCCAGGGGGCCAGGGCGGAAATCTCTTCCAGGGTGGCGGTCAGGCTGTCGGCAGCCTGCTCGGCGGCATCGATGAAGGGCCACAGCACCTTGTCGGCCCCCGCCTGGCGGTAGTAGTCGGCATCCTCCTCGGTATGCGCCGTCAGCACCACCTTCCCCCCATACCCCTTTTGCCGCAGCGCCTTGAGCAGGGTGAGATTGACGTCCCGGCCGGGAATGGCGCTGATCACCCAGCCGGCCTGCGCCAGCGGCAGATGCTCGAGGATCTCGGGGTCTTCCGAGTCGCCGTAGGAGACGGTCATCCCTTCTTCCCGGAACAGATCGATGGCCTGGGGATCGAAATCGACCCCCAGCACCTTTTTCCCCCGGCGGATCAAGTTTTTGGCGATGTTGCGCCCATAGCGCCCCAGGCCGAAGAGAATGACGTCGACCTGGGCGAGTTGCGGCTCGTTATCGGCACCGCTTTCCCGGTAGGGGTGGCGACGCTCGAAAATATCGAGCCAGGGGGCGAGGCGGGGATAAATCTGGTGCGAATAGAGAATCATGTAGGTGGAGAGGCCGATGGTGATCAGGCCGACCAGGGTGATCAGGCCGAGGGTCTCCTGGCTGATATGTCCGAGGCTGACGCCGAGAGCGCCGAGAATCAAAGAGAATTCGCTGATCTGCGCCACCGTCAGCCCGGCCAGGAAGCCGGTGCGCTTGCGATACCCCATGTAGCCCATGATGGCCATGACGATCAGCGGATTGCCGATCAGGACGAAGAGGGAGAAGAGGAGGGCCGGGGCGACCTGGCTGCCGAGAGTGGAGAGGTCGAGCTGCGCTCCGAGACCGATGAAGAAAAACAGCAGAAGGAAGTCGCGCAGGCTGACCAGGCGCGAAGCGATCGCTTCACGAAAGGGGGTTGATGCCAGGGAGATGCCGGCCAGGAAGGCACCGACCTCTTTGCTGAAATTAAGCAGGTCGCCGATGGCGGCGAGGAGGACCGCCCAGGCGATGGCCGACAGCAGCAGCAGCTCCTGGGAGCGGGCCAGATGCGGCAGCAGCGTTGGCAGGACGAAGCGCATCACCAATGCCACCCCGGCGATCAGTAAACCCCCCTTGAGCAGCACCAGCAACCCATCGAGCCAGACGTGGCTCGACTCGAGACCAGTGCCGAGGGCGGTCAGGACGATCATGGCCAGGACCACGGCGATATCCTGGACGATGAGAAAGCCGATGGCGATCCGCCCGTGCAGGGCGTCGATTTCCCGCTTGTCGGAGAGGAGTTTGACGATGATGATGGTGCTGGAGAAGGTCAGGGCCACGGCCACATACAGGGCGCCGATGGGCGACATGCCGAGCCCCAGGGCGATCAGGAAGCCGAACAGGGAGGTAAAGGCGACCTGCCCGAGGCCGGTGGCCAAGGCGACCGGCCCCATGGTCCGGATCAGGTGCAGGTCGAGTTTGAGCCCGACCACAAACAGAAGGACGGCGATGCCGATTTCGGCCAGCAGGAGCAGCGGTTCGCTGATGGCGACGAGATTGAAGGTGGACGGGCCGACCAGGACGCCGACGGCGATGAAGGTGACGATCAGCGGCTGGCGCAGCTTCAGCCCCAGGGCGCCGATGAAGGCACTGACGGCGAGAATCAGGGCGGTCTGGACAAAAAGATCTTCGAAATGCATGCAACGGTCTCCGGCAGCCAATAACAATGCAAAAAGGTAAGTATATACGAGATCGAAACGATGCTGTACCGGATTTGGTCGATTTTGGAGGCCATGCACCACATTCACGAGGCCAAAACGGTCATTCCGGCTCTTCTGATTCCCTGGTAAACTGGCCGGATGTCTCTGCTGACTCTTCTTTTGTTCCTCGCCGGCCTGGCCGCCCTGCTCGGGGGGGCCGAGCTGCTGGTGCGCGGCGCTGCCCGGTTGGCCGCCGTTTTCGGCATCTCCCCCCTGGTGATCGGCCTGACCGTGGTCGCCTTCGGCACCAGTTCACCGGAGCTGGCGGTGAGCGTCATGTCGGCCACTTCCGGGCAGGCCGATATCGCCATCGGCAACGTCATCGGCAGCAATATCTGCAACGTCCTGCTGATCCTCGGCCTTTCCGCCCTGATCACCCCGCTGGTGGTCGCCCAGCAGCTGGTTCGCCTCGATGTCCCGCTGATGATCGGCGCTTCCCTCCTCTTTTATCTGTTCGCCCTCGACGGCCGCATCGGCCGTCTCGACGGCCTGGTTCTGTTCGCCGGCGTTCTCGTCTACACCGTCTGGGCCATCCGCCGCAGCCGCCTGGAGAGTCGGGAGATTCAGGATGCGTACGCCAAGGAACTCGGAGAAGAGGTGCCGCACGGCGCCCGGGCCATCGTCTGGCAGCTGCTCCTCGCGGTCGCCGGTCTCGGCCTGCTGACCCTCGGTTCCAACTGGCTGGTGGAGGCGGCGGTGGCGGTGGCCATGGCTTTCGGCGTCAGCGAGCTGATCATCGGCCTGACCATCATCTCCTTCGGCACCTCCTTGCCGGAGGTCGCCACTTCGGTGATGGCGAGCGTTCGCGGGCAACGGGACATCGCCGTCGGCAACGTGGTCGGCAGCAATCTGTTCAACATCCTGGCCGTCCTCGGCCTGACCGCCACCGTGGCACCGGAAGGGGTGGCGGTGGCCGCCTCGGCCCTGCACTTCGACCTGCCGGTGATGCTGGCGGTGATGATCGCCTGCCTGCCGATCTTCTTCACCGGCCACTGCATCGCCCGTTGGGAAGGGGGACTCTTCTTCGGCTACTATCTGGCCTATATCGGCTACCTGGTCCTCGCCTCCCTGCAGCATGAGCAACTGCCGCTGCTGAGCGCGGTGATGCTCTGGTTCGTCCTGCCGCTGACCGCCGTCACCTTGCTGGTCACCACTCTTCGCGCCTGGCGGGAACGCTACGGCTGCTGAAAAACGCCCATCTGCGGCGTTGTCCTCCGTCTTCGCCAAGGCTTCGACGGACAAGTCATCCTTCGTCAACGACGTACCTCTCGGTACGCCTTATGACTCAGGATTTCATCCGCCTTTCATCTGGGCATTTTTGATCAGCCTTCTTGAGCATCCAACCTAGTCCAGAAACCCGACCCACTCTACCGTGAGGGCCGGCACCCCCCACTCGACCTCCACCCTCCCCTTGAGCAGGTAGGGGCGCTGGCGCGACAGCAGGCGGCAGAAGCGGGCGTAAGCGGCGGGGAAGAAGGTGGCGTCGAAGATGGCGCTGGTGTCCTCGAAGGAGACGAACTCCATCGGCCGGCCGTTTTTGTCCTGCACCGGTTTGCCCGTCACCCACCAGCCGGCCACCGTCACGTAGCGCCCGGCCCACTGCAGCAGTTCAGCCGCCGGCACCGGCCGGTGTCGCTCGAAGGCGGCCCGGTAGAGGGTGAGTGGGTGGCGCGAGACGAGCATCCCCAGGCTCTCCTCCTCCTGGCGCAGCACCGCCTGCTCATCGT
>JACZKF010000638.1 GCA_014860175.1 Desulfuromonadales bacterium
CCGACGATGCCGCATTTGAAGCCCATTTTTCTAATCCTGTGAAAGGGAAAGGGTCGCTGTTCTAATGGTCCAGATAAGTCCCATAAGTCCCATAGGTCCTATAAAGTCCCAGAAAGACCGGTCGCGTTCAGTACGTACAAAAGCGATAGCCGGGGCTCGTGACCCCGGCTATCGTTAGACCGTGAGTATCTGGTCGGGTCAGATGAGCAGGGGTGCGATCACCAGGGAGACAACGCTCATCAGCTTGATCAGGATGTTCATCGCCGGGCCCGAAGTGTCTTTGAAGGGGTCGCCGACGGTATCGCCGACCACGGCCGCCTTGTGGGCATCGCCCCCCTTCTTCTCGCCCGCGAGTTCACCTTTTTCGATGTACTTTTTGGCGTTGTCCCAGGCGCCGCCGCCGTTGGACATCATCAGGGCGAGGAGCACCCCGGCCACGGTGGCACCGGCGAGCATGCCGCCCAGAGCCTCCTTGCCGAGCAGGAAACCGACCACCACCGGAGCGAGGACGGCGACCACACCGGGGAGAATCATCTCCCGCAGGGCAGCCCGGGCCGAAATATCGACGCATTTGGCCGAATCCGGCTTGGCCCCGGGCTTGCCTTCGAGCAGGCCGGGGATCTCCCGGAACTGGCGGCGGATCTCATCGACCATCTTGCCGGCGGCCCGACCGACCGAGGTCATGGTCAAGGCGCCGATGAAGAACGGCAGGGCGCCACCCAGCAGCAGACCGATGACAGTCCCTGGATTGATCAGATTGATCACCTCCAACCGCACGGCGGTCGCGTAGGCAGAGAACAGGGCCAGGGCGGTAAGGGCGGCGGAGCCGATGGCGAACCCTTTGCCGACGGCGGCGGTGGTGTTGCCGATGGCGTCGAGGCCGTCGGTGATCTTGCGTACCTCGGGGCCGAGGCCGGCCATTTCGGAGATGCCGCCGGCGTTGTCAGCGATCGGCCCGTAGGCATCGACGGTCATCGTCACCCCGACGGTGGCCAGCATGCCGACCGCGGCAATACCGATGCCGTAGAGACCGGCGAAATGATTGGCGACAAAGATGCCGGCGCAGATGATGATGATCGGGGCGGCGCACGACTCCAGGCCGACCGCCAGGCCATGAATGATGTTGGTCGCCGGCCCGGTTTTGCTCGCTTCGGCGATGCGCTGCACCGGTGAGGCGGAGGTGTAGTACTCGGTGACCAGGCCGATGGCGATGCCGGCCACGGTGCCGGCAAGCACCGCCCAGAAGACGCCGTTGGTGATGTGCATGGCCTGGGTGATGAAGAAGGTGGCGACCAGGAAACCGCCGGCGGCGACAAAAGTGGTGTAGCGCAGGGCCGAGGCCGGGTGGATGTTCTTCAGGAACTTCATCGAACCGACACCGATCAGGGAGAAGATCAGCCCGGCCATGGCCAGCACCAGCGGCAGCAGCATGGCGTTCGCCTGGGTGGTCAGGAACAGGGCGCTCCCCTCGGCCAATACCTCCTCCGACCCAGCCAGCTTGGTCATCAAGCCGGCGCCCGCGGTGGCGGCGATGGCGACGGTGGCGATGATCGAACCGACGTACGACTCGAAGATGTCGGCCCCCATGCCGGCGGTGTCGCCGACGCAGTCGCCGACATTGTCGGCAATGACCCCGGGGTTACGGGGATCGTCTTCAGGAATACCAGCTTCCACCTTGCCGACCAGGTCGGAGCCGACGTCGGCCGCCTTGGTGTAGATGCCGCCACCGACGCGGGCAAAGAGGGCGATGGAGGAGGCGCCCATGGCAAAGCCGTTGATGTACTGGGCGGTGGAGGGGTTGCCGCCGAAGGCGATATAGCCGATGCCGACGCCGATCAGGCCGACGGAGGCGACCGACAGCCCCATGACCGCCCCGCCGTTAAAAGAAACCATCAGCGCCTTACTCTGGCCCGAGGCACGAGCCGCCTCGGTGGTGCGAACGTTGGCGGCGGTAGCCGCCTTCATGCCGATGAAACCGCAGAGCATGGAGCAGAGGGCGCCGCCGAGAAAGGAGACGGCGGTCTGGAGATTGATCCCCATCATGATCAGCAAAAAGACGAAGACGATAAAGACCGCCAGTACCATGTACTCGCGGCGCAGGAAAGCCATCGCCCCTTCGTGAATGGCGGCGGCGATCTCCCGCATCTTCTCGTTGCCCGCCGGCTGCTTCTTGAGCATCACGTAAATGGCGAGCGCGATGGCGAATCCCACCAGCCCCAGTATCGGGGCGAACATCTGCAGTTCCATCGGATCTGTTCCCTTCCTTTAAGAAATGCTGCGGTTATTGAACTCGTTCATCGCCAGCTGAGTCCCGCCGGCTAATACGGTCGCAACAGCCCGCGCCGAATATTCCGTTAGTTCCTCGAGTCGCCGGCGCTCATCCGCCGAGAAGGGGCTGAGCACCCAAGCCGCGACATCCCCGCCGACCGGGGGGCGTCCGACGCCGATCCGGACCCGCAGGAAGTCGCCGCTCCCCAGCACCTGGCAGATGCTGCGCAGGCCG
>JACZKF010000060.1 GCA_014860175.1 Desulfuromonadales bacterium
CCCCTGCCCACCCGCACCTGCCTGAACAGGAACGGCCCATCCGAATCGAGGCGGATCGCCAAAGCGATGATCGGCAGCAGCGGCGCCACCAGGATCAGGCCGACGGAGGCGAACAAAAGGTCGAAAACCCGCTTGTAAGCCCGCATGAAGAACGTCACCCGGGTTCCGTTGGAGAAGATGAACCAGCTGGGGTTGATCTTCTCCACCATCAGCTTGCCCGTCATCTGCTCATAAAAAGACATGGCGTCGACGATCTCGATGCCGCTCATTTTGCACCCCAGGATATCGCCCACCGGCAACACCCCTCGACGCTCGGTCAAGGAGATGACGATCTTGTCCACCTTTTCCCGCAGTGCCAGGCGAGTCAGCGAATCGCCCCCGTCGACCAGGGGGCTGCTATCGCCGGCCAGAGAGACCGAGCCGGCGAGAATGTAGTGGTGCGTCCCCGAGGCGAGAATCCTTTCGATCTGGTCGGCGACCGGGCCGACGCCGAGGATCAGGATCTTCTGCGCCATCCAGGGAATCTTGAACATCAGATGGATGCAGCTGTGCCAGACAAACTGCAGACAACCGAATACGGTCAGCGAGAAGGCCAGCATGACTCCGTCACGGAGAAACTGGGGGAACAGCAGCGCCGTCGCTCCGAAAGCCAGCAGGGCGAGGCCGACGGAGAGAAGAATGCGCAGGGAAAGTTCGGGTTTGCGATAGAATCTCTCGCCGACATAGAGTTCCACCAGATAGCTGGTCAGCAGCAGGACAGCGGCATACCAGAGCAATCTGGCCCCTTCGATGGCCAGGGGATCGAGGCTATGCCCACCGGCATGGGTCGCCAACCCGGTGCCATACGCCATCAGCGCCAGCGTTAAATCTCCGCCCATAAGCAGCAGCAAAGATTTGTTCATATACCCCCGCCGATCTTCCCGGTGAGCTTCGCCAGCAGAGCCTGAGCTTCGGCCACCTCCGGGAAAGTCCCCAACCCGATGGCGTCGCGCAGGGCTCGGGTTGACCTCTCCTCCTCACCCAGTCGGTGGTAGACCAGAGCCAGATGGTAGTTGACCGTCGGCTCCTGCGGCAGGAGCTTGATCGCCTGTTCGAGGACTTGCCTGGCTTCCGTCAGGCGTCCACTGCGCAGATAGGTTAGACCCAGGGTATCGAGAATCCAGGGGTTGCCAGGCTGAGCCAGGTTGGCCCGCAGGGCAAGGCTCAGGGCCTCCTGCCGGTTTTCGTCCTCAGCGGCGTAGAGATAGGCGAGATTATTCAGGGCGGGGGCGAAATCCTCTTTCTGCTCGAGGACCTGCCGATACAGCGAGAGAGCTCTTTCCTTGCTCCCGAGACGATCCCAGACCGAGCCGGCGGCGAACAGCGCAGGGTAATAGGAGGGGTGGTCGCGCCCGATACTTTCGTAGAGCTCGAGCGACCGCTCCAGATGGAGGGTTTTTTCCTCGAGCTCGGCGATGCGCATGCGGACAGGGACACTTCTGCCGACTTCCCCGGGCAGATCCTGAAGCAGATCGATCGCCTCGCGGGGACGCCCCAGTTTCTCCAGGACCAACGACTGTGCCAGGTAGCCGGCCGGATGTTTCGGATGCCTGGCGATCATTTGCCGGGAGACGGTTTCCGCTTTTTCAGATTCCCCCTGAACCAGATAGGCGCCGACCAGCAAAGGCAGCCCCTGTCCCGGAGCGAGCTTCTCACACTGGGCGAAGGCGGCGATGGCTTCGACGTACTTCCCCTGGCTCTGCAGGATTCGCCCCTTGAGTTCAGGGATCTGTGCCAGCGTTGGCTCCTTGCCGCCGGCCTCGCTGAGAAAAGCGAGAGCCTCGGCACTCCTCCCCTGCCGATGGAGGTAATCGGCCCAGCCGAGAAGACCCGCCAGTTGCCCGGACTGCCCTGCCTTCCGGTAGAAGGTCTCCGCTTCGACGCTCTTCCCCTCCAGTTGGGCGACCTGGCCGAGAGAGATCAGGGCGCGCAGGTCATTGGGGTGGCGCTCCAGAAGGGTTTGATACTGTTCGGCCGCCTTGGCATATTCCCCCCTGGTGAGGAAATAGGCGGCCAGATTGAAATAGGGAAGCAAATAGTCCGGCTGGAGGGCTTTGGCCTTCTCCAGACTGGCGATGGCTTGGGCCGGCTGATTTCGACCAAAATGCGCCGCCGCCAGATAGTTGTAGATCAGGGCATCGGACGGCTCGCCGGTCAACCCCGCCTGCAAGGTGGTCAGGGCGTTATCAAATTTCTTCTCCCGCAGGTAATGACCTGCCAGCAGCAGACGGACATCCGCCGTCTCCGGGGCGATGGCCAGCGCTTCCACCAGGGCCGCTTCCCCGGCCGCAACATCGCCGCGGGCCAGGCTTGCGACCCCCTTGCTTAACCTCGGGCCGATCTGGTCGGGAGCGAGGCGGATCGCCCGATCGAATTCGAAGGCGGCCTTCTCGAAATGCCCCTGGGCCAGGTAGGCATTGGCCAGGGCATTGTGCGCCTGAGGGTGACGATCATTGATTTGTATCGCCCGCTGCAATTCGGCAACGGCATCATCGACCCGCTGTTGACGCAGCAGAACGGTGGCCAGGGCCACCCGCGGACCAACCGCCTGCGGCCTGTAGTCGAGGAGACGCTGGAACTGGTTGACCGCCAACTCCAGCTTCCCCAGCTGGTAGTAGGTCATTCCGAGCAGGTAGTAGGTCAGGAGGTCAGGCTGTGTTTCAGCGGTCGTTTGCAAGCAGACGGCCGCTTCCTCGAACTGCCGGCGCTGGAAGTGCACATATCCTTGCAGTTGGGTGCCACGGGGCGATTCCTTGAACCGGCTGCTCAGCTCCTTGGCCAGCGCTTCGGCCCCCTCGGCATCGTTTTTCTCCAGCAGCAGCAGACCGGTCAGATACAGGACCTGGGCGTTTCCGGGGTCGAGTACCGTCACTCGCCGGTAGATCTGGAGCGCCTGCTCCTGGTTTCCCAGATCGTTTTCCAGCCGTGCCAGTTCAAGATGAGCCGGGATGTGACGATCATCTCGCGCGAGAATCTTTTTCAGCAGTTCCCGGGCTTCTTCCCTTCGCTCGGAACGGCTCAGGCAGTCGGCGAGAGCCAGTTGCACCTCGCTGTTTTCCGGCTCGGCTTCAAGGGCCTGCCGGAAGTTCCTCTCGGCTTCAGGCAAGTCGGCCTGCAGCGCCCGCGCCGTTCCGAGCAGGCGCAGCGCCTGCGGGTCGCCAGGGTGGTTCTGCAAATAGCTGCCAGCTTCGGCCGCCGCCTCCTCGGGGCGGTTGAGTTGGTTGTACAGCTCCGCCAGTTTGAGCGGCATCCCCGGGTAATCGGGGGCCTGGAGAGCGACTTTTTTGAATTCCCGTTCGGCAAGGTCGAAACGGCCAGCCTGCAGATAGGCGTCGGCCAGAAAAAATCGAGCCCGGTAAAACGAGGGATCCTTGTCCAGGGCGCTCTTGAACAGAACGATAGCTCCCCGGTAGTTTTTTTGCTGGTACAGATCGACTCCTTCTCCCAGCAGCGACTCCTTGCTCGAACCGGTACAGCCGCCAAGGCAGGCGGCCAGTCCAAGAAGAAGCCAATATCGTGTCGCCATCCCTACCATTTGGATATCATCTCCCCTTGCCCTGAAGCGCTGACCGCATCTGCAAACCATTATCTTTCGATAAGATTTTCTAATTCGAGGTGTAGCAAATATTTCCGCTTTTGCAATCCTGGGTGGCTTAAAAACCGACGGTCTGCGATTCTTTTTCGGGATGGGCAAGCTGGTTGTATCCATTGGAAACAGCGGTGGTTCGCAAGGAAACAGAATGATCCTCTAGCCGACAGCGGCGCTCGTCGAGCTGGGGCTGCTCTCTTTGAGACGCTTGTACAACGTCTTGCGGGAGAGTCCCAACACCTTGGCGGCATGAGATTTGTTGCCGCCTGATTTTTGCAAGGTTTCCTGGATGATCAACGATTCCATCTGCCGCAGCGTCTGCCCGGAAACGCCGGGAGAACCGGGGAGGACCACTTCCTGGGGAAGAGCGCTTCTGCCGATCGGTCCCCCCGCCCGAGCCATCGCCTGGGTCAGTACCTGGCGCAATTGACGGTCGTTTCCCGGCCACGAATAGTCGACCAGGGCCTGTATGGCATCGGCTTGCAGAATGGGCGGATCCCCTCCGGGGGGTGACAGTTGGCCGAGGAACCGCCAGGCCAGCCAGGGGATCTCCCACCGCCGGCGGCGCAGGGGGGGCAATTCGACGCGGTGCTCAGAAAGCATCTGCAACAACTCGTTGCTGAATCGACCCTCCGCCACTTCACGGGTCAGATCACGGCCGCTGGCCGCAATGACCCGGCTTGCGCCCGGACCATCGGCGCTCAAGCGGTGCAGCCATTCACCCAGACGGCGCTGGCCGGCAAGTCGCAGGTTACCGACCCCTCGCAGGTAAAGAGTCCCCCCTCGCGCGCCGAAGGGGAACAGCTCGGCGGAAATGACATCCTCCATTCGGCGTTCCTGAAAAACCAACTCGCCGTTGACGCAATCGGCCAGGTGAAAGGCTTGCTTCCCCTCAGTTCGCCACAGGTGCAGGGCGAAAGCCAGGCGCCTGCAGCCAACCCCGGCCTCCCCCTCGATCAACAGATTCCCGCAGCAATCTCGGACCTGCGCCAGGGCTTTGCCGAAAATGGTCGGCTGTACCGGATCGACATCGCTTTGCCGTTGCAGCTCCATCCAGCGGAGACGTTGCCGGATGGCTTGCAACTGTCGGGCAAGGCGACAACTGGAGACTGCCCTGGCGATAATCCTTTTCAACAGCGGGTAGTCCGGTGGTTTGCGAAAGTAGCACCAGGCCCCCCGATCGAGGGCCCAGGAGATGGAATCTCCGGCGGGAGCCGAACTCAGAAGGATCAAAGGGATCTCCACGCCCGCCCGACTGTCATCCCGAAACAATGGCAGACCCCCAGGAAGTTGCAGGTCGGAGATGATGGTGTCGATTTCTTCCACCTGCAGCAGTCGCGAGGCACTGGCACAGCAGGTCGCGGTGTGCACCGCGAAACCTTCGTCGCCCAAAATCGCTGCCAGAACCTTGGTGGCGCCGGGGTCTGCATCCGCTATCAATATCTGCCCTTCACCCATTCGTTCACTGCCTCTCGAAGTAGAATTACAGGACATTAACAAAGAAAAGCTAATATGCAATCCCTTGGGGGAAATTACGTCGGGGTTCCTTACACGCCCACCTCTTTGGCCACGGTTGCCGGGTAAAGATGATTATTTTCAGGCTATTAGGTGGATGGCATGGCTGTTGCTAAACCGTGAGAAGGTTCTTAATTATTTTTTGAGAGGAGGATGTGATGGGCAAAAGATCAGTGAGACTGTTTTTCTTGTTGGCGGCAATTCTTCTGGTTTGGGTGGGGCAGGCTGTGGCTTTGCCGTTTAACGGCTCGCCCTTGGCGGACGCAAACGATTCTTACTGGGAACTGGAGGGGAAATACACGGCGACGATTTTGATGGAGAATGCCAATTACCGCGACCGCAACTCCTTCGGTCTCTATTACGGTTCCACCACCTACGAGCTGCTGACCGGCGCCCAGGGGGTAAACGACTCTGTCGTAGTCGATTTTACCGACCAGGCCGGCAAACTGGGATCGAGCAGCTTCGGCTTCTACCTCAAATCCCCGGATGGATGGTTCTACAGCGACAGTTCCCTCAACCGTGACAACAAGACCGACCACATGCTCGCCTACCTGGGGAACGAGGGTGAGTTCTTCCTCGCCTTCGAAGACCTGCGCAATGGCGGCGACTTCGATTATGACGATCTGGTTATCGCCATTCGCAAGTACATCCCGTCGACTGCTCCGGCTCCGGTTCCTGAACCCGGGACCCTGCTCCTTCTTGGCTCGGGTCTTCTGGGCCTGGCTTATCGGAGGAAAAACCGCAGCGCCTGAAAGAGAATTAGCTCAAACTCTCACCGGCGGTGCCTTCGGGCACCGCCATTTTTTGTTCTTCAGCCGGTAGACGAATGATCAGCTCAGTTTCTCAAAGCAAGAGGGAGTTCAGCCGCAACGGATGGTTGGCCAGGCAGCCAACGCGGCAGGCTGCGTCGGGGGCAGGTCTCATGGTGACAGCAGGCGGGGAATTCCATATTTCTGAACTGACAGCGGCATGGCGTTCCGCCCGGGCGTCGGAGTTGCAGGCAGAAACGAGGAAACATCATCAACCGGCCTCCCTCCGCGCCACCCCCGGTTCACTGTTCCGTCAACGCAATCAGGCGCCCGGTTTCAGAAGCGATCAGATCCAGGAACTCTGCCTGCTGGCCCGCCGACAAATTGCGCCCGTGCCGCAGATAGTAGACGGCGCCATGAATTGCATGCAGCCTATTGCGCCAGTCGCTCCCGGTAACCGCCGGCAGTGAAAAACCACCCGATGCCAATTCCCCTTTCAGATCGCCAGTCAGCGCCTTCAGGGGGCTGGCCGCAGTTTCAGCGAGTGCCAGGCCGAACTGGAAATCGTTCTCGTCGAACAGACCGCCGTCCTGGCGTCCGCTCAGCGTCAGCAGCGCCAGCAACCTACCCTGGTAAACGATAGGAAAGACCATGAAGGAAGGGCTGACGTAGTCATGCCTCGGGCGTCGACAATAGCGGCGATCTTTTTCGATCTCCCGGACGAACAGCGGGCGCAGCGACCGCGCGACCCTGCCACATATCCCTTGGCCGAAGCGGAAGCGCTGCTCGAAGACGACGGTCGGCGAAATCCCCCGGGCGCAAAGAATGAAGAGTTCCTCCCCGGAACGATCCGGGAACAGCAGAGATCCCTTCTCTGCCTTGGTCGAAGCGGCAGCGAGATCGACCAGAAAACGAGCAAAAGCGGCCACGCCATCCATCCCCTCAAGGGGACGGAAAAGTGTTTTCGATGGGGCCTGGAAAGTGCCTGATTCAGCGTCCATAGCGCAGAAGATGCTCGATTGGCAAGGGACAGATCTTTATCTGCGCTTGAGGTGCCAAATTCATGCCATCTAGCTAACCATCTGTTCTAAAAACGAAATATTGAAAATTTTAGAATCCCCTCGATGGCCTGTAAGCACACCCGACAACCAGTCAACCAACTCAGGTTTAACCTGGCGGTGGCCATTGGGTTGGGACAGGGTGAAACTCCGCTGAGGGACTTGCCATTTACCGACCAGATGCTAAAGGTAAATGGAATTTTGGTTTATTAAAAAATTATCAAGGAGAATCTGCATGGGAAAGCGGATCCTGATCACCGGTGGAGCAGGATTCATCGGCTCTCATCTGGCCGATGAACTGCTGGCCGCCGGTTATCATGTCAGGGTGCTGGATAACCTCTCGCCCCAAGTGCATGGCCCGGACTGCCGCCGGCCGGCTTTCCTGGCACCCGAAACCGAACTGATGGTCGGTGATGTTCGTGACCGGCGGGCGGTGGAGAACGCTCTGCAGGGGATCGATTCGGTCTACCACCTTGCCGCCCGGGTCGGGGTCGGACAGAGCATGTACCAAATCCGCGATTACGTCGACGACAACGACCTGGGGACCGCTACGTTGCTGCAGGTTCTGATCGATCATCCGGTGGAACGCCTGGTGGTCGCCTCCTCCATGAGCATTTACGGGGAGGGGCTCTACCTGGATCGGCGGGGGCATCCGGTAGAAGACCTGGAACGGGATCTCAGCCAATTGCAGCAAGGGTCATGGGAAGTTCTCGACCATGCCGGGCGCTCTCTCACTCCCGTTCCGACACCGGAGAACAAGCGAGCGGCCCTGTCTTCCATCTATGCTTTGTCCAAATTTGTCCAGGAACGCCAATGCCTGCTGATCGGCCAGGCCTACGGCATCCCGGTGGTCGCTTTGCGATTTTTCAATGTCTACGGCACCCGGCAGGCTCTCTCCAACCCCTATACCGGCGTCCTGGCTATTTTTGCCTCCCGCCTTCTCAACGATCACCGGCCGATGATTTTTGAAGACGGGCTGCAGCGCCGGGATTTCGTTCACGTCAGCGACGTGGCCCAGGCTTGTCGCCTGGCGGTGGAAGTCCCGAATCTGACTGGACAGGTGCTTAATATCGGCAGCGGCACGAGCTACCCTATCCGCCATATAGCCCTACGGCTGGCGGAGATCCTGGGGAAAGGTGAGCTGACACCGGATATCACCTCCCGCTTCCGGGTGGGGGATATCCGCCACTGCTTCGCCGATATTCTCCTGGCCCGAGAGGTGCTCGGCTACCGGCCGCAGGTCAATCTGGAAGAAGGGCTGGTGGAGTTGGCCGAGTGGCTCGCCGACCAGGTCGCTTACGACCGGGTCGAGCAGGCAAGCCATGAACTCGCCAGTCGGGGCCTTACTTTATGACCGATCATCACCAGCGGCCGGTTCTGATCACCGGTGGCGCCGGTTTCATCGGCACCAATCTCGCCGATCGACTGGCCAGAGAAAAGGTCCGCCTGATCATCCTGGATAATCTCAGCCGATCGGGAGTGCAGGAGAATCTGGCCTGGTTGCGTGCCTGTCACGGGGAGCAGGTGGCGGCCCGGATTGTCGATATCCGCGATCCTCAGGCGGTCGCCACGGCGGTGTCCGAAGTGAGCCAGGTGTTCCATTTTGCTGCCCAGGTAGCCGTGACCACCAGCTTACTGCGACCGGTAGAGGATTTCGAGATCAACGCCCGAGGGACCTTGAATCTGCTGGAAGCCTTACGTGCCCTGACCGATCCACCGCCGCTGGTCTTTACCTCCACCAACAAGGTCTATGGTCAGCTCGGCCAGGTCGAACTGCTGGAAGCCGAAGAGCGCTACTTCCCCGACGATCCGGCCATCCGCAGCAATGGCATCTCCGAGCGCCAGCCCCTCGATTTTCACAGCCCGTACGGCTGCTCCAAAGGAACGGCGGAGCAGTATGTCCTCGATTACGCCCGGATCTTCCGCCTGCCGACGGTGGTGTTTCGCATGAGCTGCATCTATGGACCGCACCAGCACGGTACCGAAGACCAGGGGTGGGTGGCCCATTTCCTGCTGCGGGCCCTGCGCCGCGAGGCCATTACCTTGTACGGCAACGGCAAGCAGGTACGTGACCTGCTGTTTATCGATGATCTGGTCGACGCCCTGCTGCTCGCCCAGCGACAGATCGACCGCCTGGCCGGGAAGGCGTTCAACATCGGTGGCGGTCCCGCCAATTCGATCAGCCTGCTCGAACTGCTCGCCATGATCGCCGACCTCGAAGGGCGCTCGCCGAAAATTCACCATCAGACCGAGCGCCCCGGCGACCAGGCGTTTTATGTGTCGGATACCCGTCGCTTTAAACAGCTGACCGGCTGGAAGCCGCGCACCGGGGTCGGGGAAGGGGTCAAACAGCTGCACACCTGGCTGCGGGAGAACCGATTGGGGAGCCCGACCACCGCCCCCCGAGCCAAAGCGGGTTTCGGATGAAGTTCGCCCTGGTCAATCCCCATTGGGACTTTCAGGGGAGCGTCTATTTTGGCTGCCCTGAGCCGCACCTGCCCCTCGAATTTGGCTATGCCGCCGCCTTGCTGCGACAGTCCGGCCATCAGGTGCTGATCGTCGATGCCCATCTTCACAATCTCTGCGTCGCCGAGACGGCGTCACGGGTGGACGCTTTTTCCCCCGCAGTCACTCTCCTCGCCACGGCGCCGACCTATCTCTTCTGGCGCTGTCCCCCACCGGAGTTGCGCCTGCCGCAACTATTCGCCGCCGGCTTGCGCCAGACCGGTGGGCTGCTGCTCGCCGTCGGACCGCATGGCTCGGCAACCCCTGGGGCAGTTCTCGACAAATTGCCGGTCGATGGGCTCCTGCGGGGAGAATTCGAAGAGCTTCTCCCCCTGTTTGCCGATCGCGACTGGCGCCAGATCCCCGGCATCGCTTACCGCGAAGGAGAGGGGGTACGACTGCGAGGCAAGCCAGGGGTGGCCGATCTCTCGCGGCTGCCGCCCCTGACCTGGCCTGCCGACTGGCTCGGCCGTCACCGTCATCACCACCATCGTTTCGATGCCGATCCGCAGGGGCCGGGAGCGGAAGTCGAGAGCTCCCGCGGTTGTCCGTATCATTGCCTTTTTTGCGCCAAGGAAAATTTCCGGGGGATTTACCGTCGGCGCCCCTTGCCATTGGTTTTGCAGGAGCTCGATGGGCTTCTGGCCCAGGGGGTGGAGTATGTCTATTTCATCGATGAAATCTTCCTCCCCGACAGCCCCCTGCTCAACGCCCTGGCCGAGCGCCGGTTGCGTTTCGGCATTCAGACCCGCATCGACCTGTGGCCGCCACCCGCTCTCGAGCGCCTGGGAGCGGCCGGCTGCGTTTCCATCGAGGCTGGAGTCGAAAGTCTCTCGGTCGAAGGTCGGCGAAGGATGGGGAAGCCTTGTCATCTCACCACCGAGCAGTTGGCCGAGCGGCTGGCTCTGGCCAAAGCCCATGTCCCCTTCGTCCAAGCCAACCTACTGCTGTCCGAAGACGATGATCCGGCAGAGACCGCCGCCTGGCGCCGGGACCTGATCGCCCGGGGGGTGTGGGTCAACGACCCGGTCCCCCTCTTCCCCTTCCCTGGTTCCGGTGCCTACCGCCAGCGCTGGGGGGAGCCGGACGATCTGGCCTGGGAGAGGGCACATGCCTGGTACCTCGACCATCACCCCTGTCTGAGCGATCTTCAGGACCGGCAGCCACAGCCCCTGGCAACCCTCGAAGCGAGCGGAGCCTGGCATGGCTGAGCGGTTGCGGGGCAGGCGGGTTCTGATGACCGCCGATACCCTGGGCGGGGTTTGGGACTATGCGCTCGAGCTCAGCACCCAATTGTCTCGTCGCGGCATCGCCACCGTGCTGGCGACCATGGGCCGGCTCCCGGATCCGGAACAGCGGCTGGCGGCTGCCGCCGTCCCCGGCTTGATCCTTGAGCCGAGCGACTATCGCCTGGAGTGGATGCCTGAGGCCGGTACCGACCCGGATCGGGCCGCCGACTGGCTGCTGCAGCTGGAGCGCCGTTACACCCCGGATCTGATCCATCTCAACTCCTATCTCCGCCCTCCCCGCCCCTGGCGCACACCGTCTTTGCTGGTCGCCCATTCTTGTGTCCTCTCCTGGTGGCAGGCGGTTCATCGCCAGCCCGCGCCCCCCGAGTGGGACCGCTATGCCACCCGGGTCAGCCAGGCCTTGCAGGGGGCCTCGGTGGTCGCCTCCCCCACCAGAGCCCTGCGGCGCTGCCTGGTCGAACTTTACGGACCCATGCGCCGCTCCCAGGTGATCTGGAATGGTCGCCCCCCGGAGCAGTTTCGCCCGGCGGCCAAGGGGAGCTACATCTTTTGCGCCGGCCGCCTGTGGGACGAAGCGAAAAACCTGGCCGCGCTGGCCTCGGTGGCGCCTCATCTCGACTGGCCGGTGGTGGCGGCCGGCGACTGGCGGCGGCCGGAGGGGGGGGGCAAACGGCCGGAACGGATCGAATGCCTCGGGCAACTCGGCCGTGCCGAGATGGCCCAAAAGCTCGCCCGGGCACCGATCTATGCCTTGCCGGCCCGCTATGAACCGTTCGGGCTGAGCATCCTGGAAGCGGCCCTGTGCGAATGTGCCCTGGTTCTCGGCGATATCCCCACCTTGCGCGAGCTGTGGAGTGACGCGGCCCTGTTCGTCCCGCCGGACGATCATCCGCGCCTGCGGGACACCTTGCAGGCTCTGGTGCGCGACCCACCACGACGGCAGGCGCTGGCGCTGGCGGCACGGCAGCGGGCCCGCCGGTACAGTGCCGAGAAAATGGGTCAGAACTACTGTCACCTCTATGCGGACCTTCTGGCCAAGGGGGCCTGGTCTCCAGCGGCCACAGGCCGTCCGTTATTCCGTCCGGCGGTCAATTTCGAGAAAGGGTAGCCTGGGCCGATGCGCTTCAACTGCTTTTACCACTCCATCATCTCAGACTGGAACAACGGCAACGCCCACTTCCTGCGCGGCATGGTGCGGGAGTTGACGACTTTGGGACATCAGGTGACGGTGTACGAACCGGCCGACGGCTGGAGCCGGCTGAACCTATTGGCCGAGTACGGAGAATCGGCCGAGGAGGGGTTTCGGACCACCTTTCCCAGCCTGTCGCCGCGCTTCTACCGACTCGCCGAACTCGACCTGGACCAGGCTCTCGACGGCGCCGATGTCGTCCTGCTGCACGAGTGGAACGATCCAGAACTGGTCCGCCGGGTCGGCCGCCACCGCCTGGCCGGCGGCCGCTACCTGCTGTTTTTCCATGACACCCACCATCGGGCTCAGACCCTGCCGGAAACCATGGCCCGCTTCGACCTGGACGGCTACGACGGCGTGCTGGCCTTTGGCGAAGCAATCCGCCAGATCTACCTGCGCCAGGGGTGGACCCGCCGAGCCTGGACCTGGCACGAAGCGGCTGACACGGCGGTTTTTCGCCCCCTGCCAGGACATCCTTACCTGGGTGACCTGGTCTGGATCGGCAACTGGGGCGATGACGAACGGGCGGCGGAGCTGCGCCAGTTCCTCCTCGAGCCGGCGGCAGCCCTCGCCCTCAACGCCCGGGCGTACGGCGTTCGCTACCCTGCGCCGGCGCTGGCAGCGGTACGGGGCGCCGGCCTGGCCTACGGCGGCTGGCTGGCCAACTACCGGGTGCCGGAGATCTTCGCCGGCTGCCGGGTCACCGTTCATGTGCCGCGGCGTCCTTATGTCGAAAGTCTCCCCGGCATACCGACCATTCGGGTTTTCGAGGCCCTGGCCTGCGGCATCCCCCTGATCTGCTCCCCATGGGACGATGCCGAGGGGCTGTTCCGCCCCGGCACCGACTACCTGGTGGCCGAAGATGGTCAAGCGATGCGCCGCTGCCTGCGGGCCGTACTCAACGACCATCATCTGGCCAGTTCGCTGGTGCGCCACGGGCTGGAAACGATACGCCGGGGGCATACCTGCCGCCACCGGGCCGAAGAACTGCTCTCCATCTGCCGTCAACTGGGGGGGACGACGGTTGCACCGGGCAAATCCCCCCTCACCATGGAGGTCGCCTGATGCGCATCGCTTTTTTCGGCTCCAGCCTGGTTTCCGCCTACTGGAACGGGGCCGCCACCTACTACCGGGGGATCATCCGCGCCCTTTCGCAGCTGGGCTATCGAGTCACCTTCTACGAACCGGATGCCTTCGAGCGCCAGCGCCACCGCGACATGCCCGACCCGGATTGGGCCACGGTGGTGGTTTATCCGGCCACTGACGACGGAGTGGCGAGGGCCCTGGAAGCGGCAAAGGGGGCCGATCTGGTGGTCAAGGCCAGTGGGGTCGGGGTCTTCGACGCGTTGCTGGAGGCGGAGATCGCCTCTTTGCAGAGCCCCGGCCGGCTGGTCATCTACTGGGACGTCGATGCCCCGGCGACCCTCGACCGGCTCGCTGCCGACCCCGGCGACCCTTTGCACCGGCTACTGCCGCGCTACGACTTGGTTCTGACCTACGGGGGCGGCACACCGGTAGTCGACGCCTTTCTTGCCCTCGGCGCCCAGGCGTGCGTACCGGTCTATAACGCTCTCGATGTCAGCACCCACCATCCGGTGCCGCCTCAGCCCCGATTCGCCGCCGATCTCGCCTTTCTCGGCAATCGCCTTCCCGACCGCGAGGCCCGGGTGGAGGAGTTCTTTCTACGGCCAGCGGCCTTCCTGCCCGACCGCCGCTTTCTCCTGGGGGGCAACGGCTGGCAGGACAAATCGATGCCGGCCAATATCCGGTATCTCGGTCACGTCTACACCAACGACCACAATGCAGTTAACTGCTCGGCGATGGCGGTGCTCAACATCAATCGGGAGAGTATGGCCAGGTACGGGTTTTCTCCGCCCACCCGGGTCTTCGAGGTGGCGGGCGGGGGCGGCTGCCTGTTGACCGACGCCTGGGAGGGAATCGAGGCTTTCCTCGAGCCGGGGGTCGAAGTTCTGGTGGCCACCAGCGGCCGCCAAGTGGCGACCCACCTGGAGACCCTCTCCCCCACGCAGGCTCGCGCCATCGGCGCCGCCGCCCTGCGCCGGGTGCGGGCCGAACACACTTACGCCCATCGGGCCGCCCTGGTGCATACCCTGCTGGGTGGAGTCCGCCGAGGGGATGCGGCATGAGGCGGGAATCGATCGTCATTCTCGGCCTGTCGATCACCTCCTCCTGGGGCAATGGCCACGCCACCACCTATCGCGCCCTGGTCCGGGAGCTGGCTCGGCGAGGGCATGAGCTGCTGTTTCTCGAGAGGGACGTCCCCTGGTACGCCACCCACCGGGATCTCCCCTCCCCCCCCTGGGGACGCACTTTTCTCTACACCAGCCTGCAGGAGCTGCACGAGCGCTTCACCGGCGCCGTGCGCCAAGCCGATCTGGTGATAGTCGGCTCCTACGTGCCGCAGGGGGTGGCGGTGGCGAGTTGGGTCCTCGACACCGCCCAGGGGATCACCGCTTTTTACGACATCGACACCCCAGTCACCATGGCCAAGCTGGCGGTGGGGGATCATGAATATCTCTCCCCCGAACTGATTCCGGGCTTCGACCTCTATCTCAGCTTCACCGGCGGGCCGACTCTGCAGCGTCTGCAGCAGGAGCTCCGAGCCCAACGACCACGGCCGTTCTACTGTTCCGTCGATCCGGAGCTCTATTATCCGCAGCCGACCGCCACCGATTGGGACCTTGGCTATCTGGGGACCTACAGCCCCGATCGGCAGCCTGGGCTGGAAAGGCTGCTGCTGCAGGTGGCGAAAAGCTGGCCCCAGGGGCGCTTCACCGTCGCCGGCCCCCAGTTTCCGGCCAGCGTGGTGTGGCCACCGAATGTCGACCGGATCGACCATTTGCCGCCGGCCCGACACCGCTCCTTCTACAATGCTCAGCGATTCACCCTCAATCTCACCCGGGCGGATATGGTCGAGGCCGGCTGGTCACCCAGCGTCCGGCTGTTTGAGGCGGCGGCTTGCGGCGTGCCGATCATCAGTGATGGGTGGCCGGGGCTCGATCAGCTGTTCGTCCCCGGAGAAGAGATCCTGATCCCCGCCAGCGGCGAAGAGCTCTGTGGCTGGCTGCTTGAGATGCCCGAAGAGCAGAGCGTCGCCATCGGTCTGGCCGGGCGGCGGCGGATCCTGGCCGCCCATACGGCAGCCCACCGGGCTGCCGAGTTGGAATCGCACCTGGAGGAATGCCGCTGGCGCCCCTCAGAACCGGCGACAGCGGCGCCGGTTCTGAACCCGTTTTCCCGGCCGTAAAGGAGCTACTCATGCCCTCCCGTCCACGTTTTGAGCGCCAAGGTCGACGCGATCGCCGCCGCCCCTCGGCATTGACGGTCGCCAAGCGCTACCTGGTGACCGGAGGGGCCGGTTTCATCGGCTCGCATCTTTGCCAACGACTACTGGAACAGGGGAATCAGGTCATCTGTCTGGACGATTTCACCACCGGTTCGCCCCTCAACATCGCCCATCTTCTCGACCACCCGAATTTTTGCCTGGTCGAGCACGACGTCATCCAACCTCTGCCGGCGCTGGAGGTCGAGGCGATTTTCAATCTCGCCTGCCCAGCCTCACCGGTGCACTACCAGCGCGACCCGGTGCGTACCATCCGAACCAGCGTCCTTGGCGCTCTGCACGCTCTCGAACTGGCCCAGCACCTGGGAGCGCCGGTGCTGCAAGCCTCGACCAGCGAAGTCTACGGTGACCCGGCCATGCATCCGCAAACGGAACTCTACTGGGGGAACGTCAACCCGATCGGCCTGCGCGCCTGCTATGACGAGGGGAAGCGGTGCGCCGAGGCGATCTTTTTCGACTACCATCGCCAATACGGAATAGAGATCAAAGTCGGCCGCATCTTCAATACCTATGGACCCCACATGCACCCGGCGGACGGAAGGGTCGTCTCCAACTTCCTGGTCCAGGCGCTACAGAACCAGCCGATCACCGTTTTCGGTCAAGGGACCCAGACCCGCTCGTTTTGTTACGTGGAAGACCTGGTGGAGGCTTTGCTGCGCCTGATGGCGACCGAAGCCGGCGTCTGCGGTCCGATCAACCTGGGCAACCCGGAGGAGTTCACCATCCTTGAACTGGTGCAGCTGATTCGGGAAATCACCGGTTCCGGGTCAGAACTCATTTTCCTGCCGTTGCCGCAAGACGATCCCCGGCAGCGCCGTCCGGACATCTCCCTGGCCCGCCAGTTTCTCGCCTGGGAGCCGTCGACCCGGTTACGGGAAGGGTTGATCTTGACCGCAGCTTATTTTGAGGAGATACTAAGGCGGTCGCGAACCGAACTCAAAGCCTCGCGGTCGGAACTGTTATTGGATAACCCGGCGCTGGTCGGACGTGGCCTCTGATGCCACCCCCCGGCGCACCTTGGAAGGAGGAGAAGAAGGATGATTAGAAAAC
>JACZKF010000639.1 GCA_014860175.1 Desulfuromonadales bacterium
GGCGCGACTTCACCATCAATACCCTGGCGGTCTCCCTCAACGGCCCCCATTACGGGGAGCTGCTCGACTTCTTCGGCGCCCAGCGCGATCTGAAAGACCGTGCCGTGCGGATCTTGCATAACCTGAGTTTTGTCGAAGACCCGACCCGGGTCTTTCGGGCCATCCGCTTTGAACAGCGCCTCGGCTTTCATCTGGGCAAACATACCGAACTGCTGCTGCGCAGCGCCGTGCGCATGGGCTTTCTCGAGCGGGTTGGCGGCCGCCGGGTGCTCAACGAGCTGATCATCATTTTTCGCGAGGCCGACCCGCTGCCGGCCCTGCTGCGCATGGCCGACCTCGATCTGCTCAAGTTCTTCCACCCGGCCCTGGCCATTACCCCACGCCTGCGCTCCCTGTTCGAGGCGGCCAACCGGATCGTCCACTGGTATGAACTGCTCTCAACCGCCGAACCTTGCGAGCGCTGGTTCCCTTACTTCCTCTGCCTGGTCGCCGACCTCGACCGCGATGCGGTGCTCGGTCTCGCCCAGCGGCTGGAACTCCCCTCGCGCTACCTGCCGGCCCTGGAAGAGGAACGGGAGGAGGCGCAGCGGGTGGTCAATCTGCTCGAGAGGCGACGGGCCCGTCACAGCCCCCCGCGCAACAGCGACCTGTTCCGCCGGCTCGATCCGCTGTCGACGGAAGCGCTGCTCTACCTGATGGCCAAGGCCGGCAGTGATGAGGTGCGCCGTTGGGTCTCCCACTATTTCACGCATCTGCGGGGGGAGACCCCCCTGCTTACCGGCAGTGATCTCAAGGCTCTGGGGCTCCCGCCAGGTCCGCTGTACCGGAAAATTCTGCAAGTGCTGCGCGATGCCCGCCTCAACGGCCGGGTCGCCACCCGCGACGAGGAACTGGCCCTGGTGCGGCGGCGATTCCTCTCCTCTGCTCTGCCCGAGAGCGGAAAATAGCGCCGAGAGCTCCGCTGTCATCGCCCCTCCGGCTTCTTGCTTGCCTGCCGCCCCCCAATCTGCTACAACTGGCAAAATTTTTCAAACCATGGAACTTTAAATGGAAACCCTGCTTGCCAAGATCTCGATCATGCTGGTGCCGGCCCTGCTCGCCGTCACTTTTCATGAAGTGTCGCACGGCTATACCGCCGAACGGCTGGGGGATCCGACCGCCCGTCTGCTGGGGCGACTGACGCTGAATCCGGCGCGCCATCTCGATCCGATCGGCACCCTCGCCCTGTTGTTCTTCGGCTTCGGCTGGGCCCGGCCGGTGCCGGTCAATTTCAGCAATTTGCGCAACCCCCGCGGCGACATGATCTGGGTCGCCCTCGCCGGTCCGATCACCAATTTTACGCTGGCCGCCATCTCCGCCGTCGTGCTTCGCCTTCTCGCCGCCTCGGCCTCTTTCGTCGACCCGCTCAGCCTGTACGGCGTGATGCTGGAACCGCTCGGACTGATGGCCGGTTTCAGCCTTTATATCAATGTCATCCTTGGGGTCTTCAATCTGGTGCCGATCCCCCCCCTGGACGGCGGCCGGGTCCTCACCGGGCTGCTGCCGGCCAAACCGGCCCAGGCTTTGGCCCGGTTGGAGCCCTTTGGCTTCATTCTGGTTATTTTCCTGGTCTTTTTTACCGACCTCTGGCGCCTGGTGCTGGCTCCGGCCATTTCGATGCTGGTCAGCGTTCTGGCCGGCCCGCAGGTTACCATGGTGGAAAAAACCATTCAGTTCCTTCTCGGACGGTGAGCGGCGTGGGATACGAAATCCGGCTGGAGAAATTCGAAGGGCCCCTCGACCTGCTGCTGCATCTGATCCGCAAAAACGAGATGGATGTCTATGATATCCCCATTGCGGAGATCACCACCCAGTACCTGGCCATTCTCGACGCGATGCAAACCCTCAACCTCGATGTGGCCGGCGAATTTTTGCTGATGGCCGCCACCTTGATCCATATCAAATCGCGACTGCTGCTGCCGCAGGCGACGGAGGATGAGGGGGAGGACGAGGACGAAGACCCGCGGGCGGAACTGGTGCGGCGGCTGCTCGAGTATCAGAAGTACAAGGAGGCGGCACTGGTCCTGGACCGGTTGCCCCAACTCGAGCGCGACCTGTTCGTCCGCAACTTCGCCGACCCGGAGCCGGCCCCAGAGGAGAGCGAGGAGGAGTTCGAAGCCGTCGGTCTCTACCAGCTGGCAGAGGCGCTGCGGGCTTTGCTGCAGGAGAAGCCCGAAGCGGCGGCGCATGAGGTCAATTCGGAACGGCTGTCGATTACCGATCGCATCAACCGCATCCTGTTTTTACTCACCGGGCGCGACAGTCTCGGTTTTGCCGAGCTGGTAAGCGCCAGCCCCGATCGCCATGAAGTGGTCGTGACCTTTCTGGCCATGCTCGAGCTGGTGAAGATGCGGCTGGTGCGGTTGATGCAAAATAGCCGGCACGGAACGATCTGGCTGTTCCCGGCAGTGGCGGAGCAGCCCCGGGGCGAGCTGGGGGTGGAGGAGGAGTCTTTTGGATACGGCTGAGCTCAAGGCGGCAGTAGAGAGCCTGGTCTTTGTTTCCCCGGCCCCGGTTCGGGCCGAGCGTCTCGCCGAAGCTCTGGAGGTGGAGCGGGGCGTGGTGGTGGCGCTGCTGCGGGAGTTGGCGGAAGAGTATCGGCAGGCGCGCCGAGGTTTCGTGCTGCAGGAGATCGCCGAAGGTTTCCAGTTCCGGACCCGCCCCGACCTCGCCGAATGGGTGCGGCGCTTCCATCGCAGCCGCCCCTTCCGGTTCTCCCGCGCCGCCTTGGAGACCTTGGCCATCATCGCCTACCGCCAGCCGGTCACCCGGGCTGAGATCGAATATCTGCGCGGGGTCGATTCGGGAGCGGTGGTGAAAACCTTGCTGGATAAGCACCTGGTGCGTATCCTGGGGAAAAAGGATGTCCCGGGGCGGCCGATGATCTATGGCACCAGCCGGGAGTTTCTCGAGCTGTTCGGTCTGCGCGACTTGGCCGGACTGCCGACGCTGAAGGAGTTCAGCGAACTGACCCCGGAGACCATCGCCCAATTCGGGTCGCCCGTCGAGACCGAACCGGAGTCGGCCTGACCGGCCCAGAAAGAATTCAAATGCGTGAACGTCTGCAAAAACTGATGGCCACGGCCGGTCTGGCCAGTCGGCGTGAGGCCGAGCGGTGGATCGCCGAGGGGCGGGTCACGGTGAACGGCCAACCGGCTACCCTCGGGGACGCCGCCGATCTGGCGAGCGACCGGGTCGAGGTCGATGGCCGCCCACTGGCCCCCGCCGAAGGGAAGTTCTACCTGCTGCTCAACAAGCCGATCGGCTACGTGACCACCGCCCGCGACCCGCAGGGGCGACCGGTGGTCACCGACCTGGTGAAGGAGATCCCGGCCCGCCTCTTCCCGGTGGGGAGACTCGATCTGACCACCGAGGGGCTGCTGCTGCTGACCAACGATGGAGAGCTGGCCAACCGTCTCGCCCATCCCCGGCATGAGGTCGAAAAGACCTACCTGGCCCGGGTGCGCGGAATACTTACGCCAGAGGCTCGTCAGAGCCTGGAGCGGGGGCTCACGCTCGAAGACGGACCCACCGCCCCGGCCCGGATCGAGAGTGTCCGGGCGAGCGGTTCCCACACCTGGTTCGAGATTACCATCCATGAAGGGAGAAACCGTCAGGTGCGGCGGATGTGCGAGGCGGTCGGGTTGCCGGTCAGCCGGCTCAAGCGCATCCGCTTCGCTTTTCTGGAACTGGGCGATCTCCGTCCGGGCCGTTTCCGCCTTCTGAACCGGGCAGAAGTGGCCGCCCTGAAACGCCTCTGATCTCCGCTTGGCTGCCAGGAGCGCCTCGTGGAGCCGGGTGAACCAGATAGATCCTTGTTTTTTCAGGCGAATTGGAAGTTGTTAAGCCTTGACAGGGTTGTCGCTGTTAGTTTAGATTCAACGGATCATCTTCGCCGGGGTAAGCCCATTGTCCATGAAAGAAAAACTACTCGCCTCGGCCCAGAAAAATCTGGAAAAGGGGCAGATCGCCAAGGCGGTCAAAGACTTTCAGCTGCTGGTCGGCGCGGATCCGAAAGACTTCCGCAGCCGCCAGAAACTGGCTGAACTGTACATCCGGCTTCGCCAAAACGAGCAGGCCCTCGAGGAATACGCCCGGGTCGCTCGCCACTATGCCGACACCGGTTTCTACCTGAAGGCGATTGCCGTCTACAAGCAGATGCAGAAGCTCGATCCGGCCCAGCCGGAGATCTATCTGCAACTGGCCGAACTCAACCAGAAACAGGGGCTGCTCGGCAACGCTCAGAGCGAATACCGTACCCTGGCTCTCCAGTACGAAGAAAAGCAGCTGTTCTCCGAAGCGGTCGGCATCCTGAAGCGGATCAAGGAGATCGACCCGGATGACCTCAACACCCGGGCCAGGATTGTCGAAACCAGTCTCAAAGCCAAATTGCCGACCGCGGCCCGGGCTGAACTGGCTGAGCTTATCCAGCTTCTGCTGAATAAGAACGAACTGGGACGAACCCTGAAAACCTACGATCACTTCCTGCCGCATTTCCCGGAAGACGCTGAGATCAAGTCCGGCCTGGCCGAACTGCTGATCCGCCGGGGGGATGTCGAGCGGGCGATCGCGCTCCTGGAGGGGCTGCTCAAGAACGATCCGGCCGAACCAAAGATCCTGCGCATTCTGGCTGCAGCCTTTCGCCAGGCCGGAGAGTTCCAGAAGGAACGGTTGATCTGCCAGCAGCTCCTGCAGGCGGCCCCTGACGATCTGGAGATCCGCGAACTCCTGATCCGCGCCAGCCTCGACCAGAAGGAGTGGGAATGCGCCCTGGGCGAGTTGGAGGAGTGGAAGGAGGCGTTTTTCCGGAGCGGAAAAGTGGAGCTCCTGAAAACCTTTTACCAGCAGTTGCAGATCGTTCGCCCTACCGATGGGAGGGTGCTCGGGACGCTGCAGTCGATATACGAACTGAGCGGAGACGGGGAGAAGGTTTTGGCCCTGCTGGCGGCCAAGGGGGAGAGCGGTCTTTCCCCCTCGGGCGAGCCGCAGGTGGCCAGTGAGGAGTTGCTCGATATCTCGGTTCTGGACGAGGCGGTAGAGGATCTGGAGGATATTGCCGAACTGATCGACGAGTGCGAAGATTTCGGCGAGGAGCTGGCCGAGGAGATCCCGCTCCAGTTTCTCGAAGCGATCCGGTCGGCACCGGCGATACCGGCGGCTCCAGCAGCTCCGGTGGCTCCAGCAGCTCCAGTAGCTCCAGAGCTGGAACTCGAGCTCGACCTCGATCTGGACGACCTCGATCTCGAGCTTGAGCTCGAGGGTGGCTTCATGGATGATCTCCCGGCCTATTTTGCCCCCGGCAGCGAGCCGGCGGGGGCCAACGAGAGCTCCACCGCCCCGGAAACGGAGGTCGCACCGGCTCTCCAACCGGCCGGCGGCCAGCCGAAGAAGGGGATCAAGACCGAGGTGGAGGTCGCAGACCCGGAATCCCACTATCACCTCGGGATCGCATACAAGGAGATGGGGTTGCTCGACGAGGCGATCAAGGAATTGGAAAAAGCGATGGTCGCTCCGGCCCGGGCCGCTGACTGCCTGATGCTCAAGGGACTGTGCCTGATGGAGCAGGGGGCATTGGCCGAGGCGGAAAAGGTGCTCAAGGAGGGGCTGAACAGGCCGGATCTGGTGGAAAGCGAGAAGGTCAGCCTCCATTTCGAACTGGGGTCGGTTTATGAGTCGCTGGGACGGCTCGCCGATGCCCTCGACAGCTTCCAGCATGTGGCCGGCTACGACCTTTTCTTTCGCCAGGTCGGTGAGCGGATCGCCGATCTGCGGCGGCGCCTCGACCTCGACCCCGCTACCCAGCAACCGGCCGGCGGCAAGAAAAACCGGATCTCCTATGTCTGACCTCGAACTGCCGGAGAGACAATGAGTTACGTTGAACATTTTGGCCTGGCGCGCGAGCCCTTTTCCAACGCCCCCGATGCCCGGTTCTACTTCAACAGCGGCCAGCACAACCAGGCGCTGATCCGGTTGCTCTACGCCGTCGACTCCAACAAGGGGCTGGCGGTGCTGATCGGCGGAGTCGGCACCGGCAAGACGACCCTGGCCCGGCGCATGCTCGATAACCTCCCCGAAGACAAGTACGAATCTTCGCTGCTGGTCATGGTCCACTCGGGAGTAACCCCGGGCTGGATCCTCACCCGCATCGCCCTGCAGCTCGGGGTGGCCAATCCGGCCGGCGATCACCTCTCCATCCTGCGCCAGCTCTACGATCGGCTGCTGGAGATCGAGGCGGCCGGTCGCCGGGCGGTGGTCCTCATCGACGAGGCGCAGATGCTGCAGACCCGTGAGCTGATGGAAGAGTTTCGCGGCCTGCTGAATCTGGAAATTCCCGGCAAAAAACTGCTCAATATCGTCTTCTTCGGCCTTCCCGAGGTGGAGGACTGCCTGCAGCTCGACGAGCCGCTGGCCCAGCGGGTGGCGATCAAATGCCGCCTGCACTCGCTGGCGGTGGAAACCACCGCCGCCTACATCAAGCACCGCCTGATGGTGGCCGGCGCCCGACGGATGCTCTTTTCATCCGACAGCATTCCGGCTATCCACCGCTTCGCCGGCGGTGTGCCGCGGCTGATCAACACCATCAGCGACAACTGCCTGTTCGAGGCCTATCTGCGCAAGCTCGATGAAGTCAATTCCCAGGTAGTCCATAGCGTCGCCGGCGACCTCGGCCTGCTGCGCCAGCCGCTGACCGCCGCCGGCATGACCGACAGCGGCTCCGATCTGGATGACATCGAAAACATGCTCGACCGTCTCGAAGGGATTGGTTGACCCCACCCGTCGCCCATCTGCCGTTGTGACGTGACCCCCTTTTTCCCCGGACCCCGATGGAATCCCGCATTCAGATCCTGCCGGAAGCGCTGTGTAACAAGATCGCCGCTGGTGAGGTGGTCGAGCGCCCGGCCTCCGTGGTCAAGGAGCTGGTGGAGAACTCCATCGACGCCGGAGCGCAGTCGATCCGGATCCAGGTCAAGGGGGGAGGGCGGCGGCTGATCCAGGTCGCCGATGACGGCCACGGCATGGGACGCGACGATGTCCTCCTCTGCCTCGAACGCCACGCCACCAGCAAAATTCGCACCGACCACGACCTTTTCCGTCTGCACACTCTCGGCTTTCGCGGCGAGGCCCTGCCATCCATCGCCTCGGTCTCCCGCCTGTCGCTGCGCAGCTGTCTGGCCGATGCCCTGGAAGGGTGGGAAATCGAAGCCGAGGGGGGGGTGGTGAAGCAGGCCGCCGCCGCCGGCATGCCCC
>JACZKF010000640.1 GCA_014860175.1 Desulfuromonadales bacterium
TATCTGCTCCCCGGGGAAGAGCCGCCCTCCCCCGACTTCCACCGCACCTGCCCATTTCTCGCCGTCGGCGGTTGCCAACTCCCCCTTGGCCGACGCCCCTTCAACTGCGTGAATTTTCTCTGTGAGTCGATCGACGCACGACTTACTGCAGCGGAGAAGGTCGCGCTGCAGGGGCTGGAATCGGAGTTGCGGGGGCTCTATGCCGCTTTCGATCGGCGCTACGCCGGCTCCAGCCTGCGGGGGTTGCTCAACCGGGCCGGGCGGCTGGGGACGCGCGCATTTCTCGACCGGCTCTGATTTCCCGTGTTATAATGAGCCCCTGTTTCCTTGGCCCAGGAGTTTGGCATGAAGCTGCATTTCTCTCGGCAAAACGGTGAGCTGGACGAACTGATCGACGATCTGATGCGGATGGCTGGGGCCCATCACCCCGGCATCATCCGGGAAATGATCATCAGCGCCCTGAAGGCGGGACAGGAGACCGATTACCTGGCCGACCTCAAACTGATGCGCACCACCATGAAGGAGATGCGCTACACCAACAAGGTGTTCGGCCCCTTCCGTGACCGCAAGAAAGTAACGATCTTCGGTTCGGCGCGCACCCTCCCCGACGAACCGATCTATCGCAAATGCGTCGAATTCTCCCGCCTGCTGGCCGACCGCGGTTACATGGTCATCACCGGTGGCGGCGGCGGCATCATGCAGGCCGGCAACGAAGGGGCGGGGGCAGAGAACTCTTTCGCGGTCAATATCCGGCTCCCCTTCGAGCAGGAAACCAACCCGGTGATGGAGAAGAGCCGCAACGTCATCATCTACAAGTATTTCTTCAACCGCAAAGTGGCCTTCCTCAAGGAGGCGCAGGCCATCGCCCTCTTCCCCGGCGGCTTCGGCACCCTGGATGAAGCCATGGAGGCCTTGACCCTGATCCAGACGGGGAAGAGCCCCCCGATCCCCCTGGTCCTGATCGACGATGACAACGGCGATTACTGGGAGCCCTGGTTCAAATTCTGTCGCGACACGCTGCTGCGCCGTGGCCTCATTTCCGGCGAAGACTTCAGCTTGTTCACCATCACCCGCGATCCGGTCGAGGCGGTGCAGAATATCGACGATTTTTACCGCATCTACCATTCCCAGCGCTTTGTCGGCACCACTTTGGTCATTCGTCTCAACCGGGCCATCACTCCCGAGCAGGTGGAGACTCTCGAAGGGGAATTCGGGGAGATCATCACCCCGGGAAGCCGGCTGCAAATCACCGGTGCTCTGCCGGAAGAGCAGGACCAGCCCGACCTGCTCAACCTGCCGCGCCTGATCTTCGAGTTCAATCACTTCAGCTATGGCCTGCTCAAAGCTTTCATCCGCCGGCTCAACTCCTTCTGAATACGGTCGACTGCGCTTCCGGCGCTCCTCTCCTGCGGCAGCAACGGCCGCCTTGTCATCCAAAAGGGATGGAAAGGCGGCTGTCTGCCGTTGACGAGGGGGCGCCGGGAGATAAACTGGAAACATCGGGAGGTGAGGCATGAAACGGTACTGGTTACTTCCCCTGATGTTTTTTTTGCTGATTGGTGGCTGCGCCCGAGTGCCGTTGCCGGAAGAGGCGCTCAGCCGGGCCGACCCGTCGCTCTTTTTTGCCGAAATCAAGGCCAATCCCCAGGCTTATCAAGGGCGAACGCTGCTGCTCGGCGGCCAGGTTCTGGAAAACCGGTCGACGTCGGCGGGAACCACGCTGGAGATCCTCAACTATGATCTCGACCGTTCGGGGCGGCCTCAGGAAATCGATGAGAGCGGCGGCCGCTTTCTGGTGCGGGCGGAACGTTTCCTCGATCCGGAACTCTATGCCAAAGGGAAGTACGTCACACTCACCGCCACGGTGATCGGTCAAGAAATCCGCCCCCTGCAGAGCTTCGACTACACCTATCCGGTCTTTCGCCTGGAGGCGATTCATCTCTGGCGCGACCCGGTGTTCTATGACGCCCCCGGCTACCCTTACCCTTATTCCCCTTTTTACTATGACCCCTTCTGGTATCCCTATGCTCCCCCCTTCTATCGCGACCCGTTCTGGCATCACCGCCGCCCATGGTACTGGTGAGCCTGTCGACACCGCGAGGCGTCAACGACGGGTTTCTGGAAGGCGAAAAAAGATGACAAGGCTACCCCAGTCGGTCTAGTATCTCATCTTAACTTCCGGTAACCGCACCCATTCTTGGACCTGGCCTGGCGGTCTGGTGAGGATGTCGACCCATGTTCCGACTGCCCGAAGGCGCCTCTTTCGCAACGGATTCCCGGGAGGAGGCGCAACCGCCGCGGAAACCTTGGCAAACTGCTCTGCAGGTTTTCCTCGGCCTGGCTGTGGTAGGGGCTCTTTTCCCGTTCAGCCGGATCAGCTATCTCTCCTTCCATGCCCTGGTGGAGATCGCCAGCGTCGCGGTGGCGATCACCATTTTCAGCATCGGCTGGAATGCCCGCCGCTTCGCCCGCAACGATGCCTTGCTGCTGTTGGCCATCGCCTATCTCCCCATCGCCATCATTGACGTTCTGCATACTCTTTCGTTCAAGGGGATGGGGGTTTTTCCCGGCGGCGACGCCAATATGCCGACCCAGTTCTGGCTCGCCGCCCGCTTTCTCGAGGCGGCTGCCTTCTCGGCGGCGGCGCTGCTGGCCGGCCGACGACAGTCTTTGAACCCCTTTGCGCTGCTGGGGATCTTTCTGGCCACCGGTCTGGTCCTGATTCTTTCCATTCACCCGTTGAAGATCTTTCCCGACTCATTCCTCCAGGAAGCGGGGGGACTGACCCCCTTCAAAATTGCGAGCGAATATCTGATTGCCACGATTTTGGCCGGATCCGGCTTTCTTCTGTGGCGCCGCCAACTGCTCAGTCCGGCCATTCTCCGTTTTTTGCTGTTGGCCATTGCCGCCAAAGTTCTCGCCGAGCTCAGCTTCACCCTTTACATCGATGTCTACGGCATCGCCAATTTCACTGGTCATCTGCTGAAACTCGCCTCGGTCGTTTTCCTCTATCAGGCGCTGGTCGCCGGCGTTCTGCTCCACCCCTACGATCTGCTGTTCCGGGATCTGGTGCGCTCGGAAGAGCAGCTGCGGCGCGAGTTGGCTGCTGGCATCGAGGCGGCGACCGAAAAGGAGCAGCTGCTCAGTACCGTCGAGGAGCAGCGCCACTTTTGCGAGGTCCGCGCCCGCGAGGCCGAAGAGGGGAACCAGATTCTCGAGGCGGTGCTGGACTATATCCCCGAGGGGATCATCATCGCCGATGCCCAGGGAAGGATTCGGCGGGTCAGCCGCCATGCCCTGCTAATGGCCGGGCGCACCCTGGAAGAGCTGCAGGCCTACCCGGTCGGGGAACATGCCGCCCATTGGGGACTTCTTCTCCCCGACGGCACCCCGGCAGGACCTGGCGCCACGCCGCTGACCCGGGCGATTCACACCGGCACCGTGGTTTCCAGCGAAGAATGGATGCTGCAGCGCCCAGATGGCTCGCTGATCACCTTGCTGACGGCTGCCGGTCCGATCCGTGACCGCCAGGGGCGGGTGACGG
>JACZKF010000641.1 GCA_014860175.1 Desulfuromonadales bacterium
TCTCCTTCTCCAGCCGGCAGGGGGGGAGCGGCACACCGGGGACGAAAAGCTCCAGGGGGGTGCCCCGCAGTCGGGGGGCGATCACCAGCCCCGGCGGCATCGCCGACGAAAGCTGGAGAATGGCGATCGCCTCGCCGATGCCGGTGGTCAGCCGCACCCGGTCGCCGGCCACCAGGCCGAGCCGGGCGGCGTCGTCGACATGCAGCAGCAGGTACGGGGCCGGTCGCATCTCGTCGAGGACCGGTGAGCAGGCGGCCAGCGCCTCCGAGCCGAACAGATGGGCCGTGGCCAGCAGGCGCAGGGCGTCTCCATGGCCGGCCGGAGCCGGTGCTTCTGCTGGCGGCGCCGGCAGGCCACCGGCGACCCGCTGGCCGGTCCCTTGCGGGTCGAGACGGTGAAGGCCGGCAAAGCGCGCATCTTCCCGTTCCAGGCAGAGACGGATTTTAGTCAAGGAGATGGTTTCGCCGCCGATGGCCGCCAGTGCCGCCCAGGCCGGGCGCGGCTCGCTCCCCGGCGTCAGCAGCTCGAAATGGCGCGGCGGGTGGTCGCCGCCGCCGGTTACCTGCAGCGGAATTCCTGGCTCGAAGACCGAAGCGAAGGGGAGCATCCGCCCCTCGTTGTTGACGTAAGTACCGGCACTTTCAGCCGGCACCGTCGTCGGCAGGAAGAGATCGGCCTGGGCGGCGGTGGCGGTCGGTAGACAGTCGAGGACCACCAGCAGCTCCAGCTTGGCCAGCGCCTTCTTCACCCGCCCCGGGTTGGGATGATCGCCGAGGGGATCGCACTCCAGACAGAGGAGAGCTTTGATGCCCCCCTCTTCGATTCCGGTCAGGAGTTCGTCGGCATCGGGTCCGGTGCCAGCCAACAGGGCGGCACCGAAACTGTTGGGACCGCCAAGGAGAACCGCCGCCCCGCAGGGGCGTCCGACGCTCTCCAGGGTGCCGGCGGCGGTCAACAGCGCCCGGATGCCGCTTCCTCCGAGCAGGTCGATACCACCGGCCAAGAGCGGCCTTTGCGCCTGCCGCAGGCGGGCGGCGATCCCGGCCAGCACCGTCGCCTGCTGACGGCTGAAGTCGTCGAAGTTGCCGCTGCTCAAAGCGGCCAGGGCGGAGCCGAGCCGCTGCGGCTCCAGCGGCAGGTGGACGGCGGCGAAGGGGAGCTCGACCGGGCGCGGATCGAGTACCGCCACCGAGGCCCCCCGGCGCACCGCCTGACGGGCCGCTAGCGCCAGGCCGGGCCCCTCGTGCAGCGGATCGATACCGACCAGAAGCAGGCAGTCACTGTCGCGCAGCTCCTGCAGGCTGCGGGTATGGGGGCCAAGGAGAGCCGCCAGCGTCCGCGCCCCTCGATCGTGGTCGGGGTGGGGGTCGAAGGCGAGCCGGTCGGTGCCGAGGTCGCGGGCCAATCCCCGCAACTGGGCATTGGCCTCCAGGGAAGCACGCGGCGAGCCGAGCAGCGCCACCGCTTGGGCGCCATGGCGCACCGTCAGCTCCCGCAGGCGTTGGTAAACTTGGCCGGCCGCCTCGGCCCAGCTGGCCTCCCGGCCGTCGACCCGGGGGCGGCGCGGCCGCTGCGGGTGGTTGGCATGGCCATAGCCGAAGCGGCCGCGGTCGCAGATGAACCAGCCGTTGGTCTGCCGATTGGTACCGCCGCGCACCCGCTGCAGCTCCCGGTAACGGGCGCCGGGGACCAGGGCGCAACCGAGGGAGCAGTGGGGGCAGACCGACGGCGCCTCCTGCAGATCCCAGTAGCGGGCCCGGTAGCGGAAGGTCTTGTCGGTAAAGACGCCGGTCGGGCAGACATCGGCCAGATTGCCGGAGAAAGGGCTTGCCAGCGTCCCGTCACGGAAGCGGCCGAAGTAGATGCGCTGGTTGCAGCCGAGGACGCCGAAGTCGGTGCCGCCGCAGTAGTCCTGATAGGTCCGTACGCAGCGGTAGCACTGGATGCAGCGGTTCATCTCGTGCCAGAGGAAGGGGCCGAGATACTGGTTGTTGTAGGTCCGCTTGCGCCCGCGGTAGCGGCGGATGCCGTGGCCGGCGGCCACCGTCATGTCCTGCAGCAGACACTCCCCCCCCTCGTCACAGACCGGGCAGTCATGGGGATGGTTGGTCATCAGCCATTCGGCCACATGCTTGCGCAGATCGGCCGCCCGCTCCTCGCCGGTGGCGACCACCATCCCGTCCTGGGCCTTGACCATGCACGACATCTGCAGCCCGAGCACCGGCCCCTCGACAAAGGTCATGGCGCACTGCCGGCACGCCC
>JACZKF010000642.1 GCA_014860175.1 Desulfuromonadales bacterium
GTGGCGGGGTGGTTCCCGCGAACTTGGCTTGAGAGTACCCAGGGGTGCCGTCGAAGAAAAATGGATATCTATACGGAAACCGCCCGATGTCGGGTCATGTCGGGTCCTCTGCGGCGGCGAAAAGCGCCCCTGGAGGCCGACCGGGGAGAAAAAAATCGGGCCGGCACTCCGATGCCGGCCCCACAGTGAAACAGGAGAACTCCGATAAGGGGCTATTTGTGGCGGTGACCCCCCTCAAGGTCGAAAATCTTTTCGGCTGCCGAATAAAGGAGCAGGCAGAGGCAGATCGCCCCGACGACGATGGCCGCTTCGGCCAGGGAAGGGGTGTAGTGCAGCAGGCCGTCGACCAGCTCCCCGGAATCTTCCCGCATCGGCACCAGCTGCCCGACGATGACCAGGTCGTAACGCATGAAGAAGATGCCGATCAGGGTCGAGACGCCGGCCATGGCGACGCCGGTGACGGTGCGGGTATAGCGGTTCATCAGGATAATGAAGGGGATCAGCATCCCCAGCAGCACCTCGAAGAACCAGAAATTGATCGCCAGCGGGCCGGCGATCAGTGCCATGGTCGCCTCGTATTTGCCCGGGGGCTGGCCGTAGAGGCCGCTGATCACCTTCCAGGTGGTGAAGAACATCAGAATCCCGAGGAACATCGCCTGCAGTTTGCCGATGGCGTCCATGAACTCCCGGTACTTGGTCGACAGTTGGCGGTCGCGGGCCTTGTGGTTGAAATAGACGATCAGCGGGGTGATCGCCCCGCCGGAGACCAGGGCCGAGAGGATGAAGTAGATCGGCATGTAGGGGCCGTACCAGTAGTGGCGGGCCTCCAGGAAGCCGAAGACCGCCCCCAGGTTGGAGTGGGCCGAAACCGCGGCGATGAAGCCGAGGAGGCCCGAGATGTAGGCGGCCCGCCGCCACCCTTCCATCAGCGAGGTGAATTCGATGGAGAGGAGAATGAGGTAGGTGCCGTACAGGGCCCCCATCCACCAGATCGCCGAGGCGAAGTTGGGGCTGATGACGGCGTAGATCCCCATGCGGATCGGGTGGTTGAGCTCCATGGCGATGGCGCCGAAGCCGGTCACCAGGGTCAGGATCGCCAGCAGATGACCGCGGCGGCCGATGATTTCGAATTTCTCGAAACCCCACACGTCCCCGAGGCTCGACACCAGGCAGAGGCCGGTGGAGGAGACGACGAAGAAGACATAGGTGGAAATCAGGATCCCCCAGGGGATCTCGCGGCTAACGTTGTAAGCGTGCTCGTGACCGACCACCAGGGTGTAGACGACGGCCGCCAGCCCGGCCAGAACCCCGAGGCTGAGCCCGCCGAACCAGACGATTTCCCGGGGGCGCCTGGCGATGGTCGCCATGCTGCCAAACGAATTGGCCAATGCGGTAAGAGTTGTCATACCGGCGCCTCCTACATCAGGTAAAAGAGAAAGGGCTTGGTCCCCATCTCCGGCTTGATCACCCGGGAGGGGTGTTTGGCCAGCAGACGGGAGACTTCGCTGTTCGGATCATTGAGATCCCCGAAGACCCGCACCTTGGTCGGGCAGGTCTCGACGCAGGCGGGCAGTCCGCCGGCGTAGATGCGGTGAGCGCAGAAGGTGCACTTGTCCACCGCCTTGGTCTCTTCGTTGTAGTAACGGGCATTGTAAGGGCAGGCGGTCATGCAGTACTTGCAGCCGATGCACTTCTTCTCCTCGACGGTGACCAGGCCGTCCGGATTGACCCCGGTCGCCTTGGTCGGGCAGACGTGGTTGCAGGGGGTGTTGCCGCACTGCATGCACTGGCCAGGGGTGAAGCTCTGGCCGAGGTTGGGGTAAGTCCCCCGCAGTTTCTCGGTGGTCACCCAGTTGCGGTAGTTGTCCCGGCCGATCGGCACTCCGTTTTCCGCCTTGCAGGCCACCGTGCACGCTTTGCAGTCGATGCACTTGCGTGTATCGAGCACGATGGCGTAACGCTTGTTCGTCATATGAATCTCCTGAATAATCGTGATCCGTGATCCGTGGCTGTAGGGGCGCATGGCATGCGCCCAGGGCGGACGCCGTCCGCCCCTACAAAGGCCAAATCGTTTCTACGCCGGCGAGATCTCCACAAAAGTCTCGTGCATCGCCGCGTTGCCGGAGATCGGGCAGGCCTTGTCTTCGATCAGGGCGGCGTCGCAGGCCCCTTTGCCATAGATGTTGGTCAGCCCACGGGAGAGGACGCCGAAGCCGTGCGCCATATAGACGCAGTCCGGGCGGATCTTTTCGGTGACTTCGAGCTTCAGCGTCTGGACGCCGACCGGACTCTTCACCTGCACCATCCGGCCGTGCTTGAGGCCGAGCTTTTTCGCTTCCTGGGTGTTCAACCAGAGAGTGTTCTCCGGCATCAGGTCGTGCAGCCACGGGTTGTTCTGAGTGGTACCGTGGGTAAAGTAGGCGTGTCGCCCCACCAGCAGGCGGTAGCGGCCGGCCGGCGGCGCCTCCGGAGCGGTATAGACCGGCAGCGGGTCGAGCCCGTTCTCGGCGTACTTCTCCGAGTAGATCTCGATTTTGCCGCTCTTGGTCCGCAACGGCTTGCCGTAGCTGCTGCGGTAGACGGGGGTGGGCGACTCGTAGTAGACCCCTTTTTCCTCCAGCATCTGCTTGGCGGCCGGATTGTTGCTGAGCTGGTGGTCGACGAACTCCTCGATGGTGTAGTCGAACGACTCGAAGACCTCCTCGTCCAGGCGTTTGGCAATCTGCTGCATGATCCACAGGTTCGGTTTCGATTCGAACAGCGGCTCGGCGCACTGATAACGCAGCGATAAAACCGGCAGGATCCCCGGCAGCGATTCGACCGGGTCCATCCGCTCCAGGTAGGTCGCCTCGGGGAGGACGACGTCGGAGTACCAGGCGGTGTCGCTCATGGTGATATCGATGGTGCAGATGAACTCCATCTGCTCCATCATCTGCAGCGTCTTGGCCCGGTTGGGGGCCGCCTGCAGCGGGTTCTGCTTGTAAATCATCATCCCCTTGACCGGGTAAGGTTCGGCCGCCAGCACCCGGTCGCGAAAGTGCAGCCAGGCGCCGTCCTTAGCGCTCAGGTAGGTGACGCTCCCCTGGTCGAGGCGATCGGGGATGTCGTCGTACCAGGGGGCGATGTAGACATGTTCGGCCAGCTTGATCTTGCCGTTGGGGATCATCCCCCCGGGGACGTCCCAGTTGCCGGCGATGGCGTTCAGGATCGCCATGGCCCGGCGCATCTGGGTGTCGTTGGAGAAAAACGAGGAGCGCCGCCCCTGGTAGTAGACCGCCTTCGGTGCGGCGGCGGCGAACTCGCGGGCGATGCGGCGGATATCGGCGGCCGGGATGTCGCACTCGGCGGCTGCCCATTCGGGGGTGTACGGCTCGATGTGCACCGCCAGCTGGTCGAAGCCGACGGTCATCGTTTCGATGAAGCCGCGATCGTAGAGACTCTCGGTGACGATCACGTGGATCAGCGCCAGGATAAAGGCCATGTCGGTGCCGGCCTTGATCGGGTACCATTCGTCCGCCTTGGCCGAGGTCTTGGTGAAGCGCGGGTCGAGGTAGACCAGCTTGCGCCGGCCGCCGTCCCCTTTGAGCAGGTCGATGGTGTCGGGGGTGATGAACGCCTCGGCCCGGTTGGCGCCGCTCATGATGATGTAGTCGGCGTTGAGGACGTCGGGAGTCGGATTGGTGCCAAAGGTGGCACCGAACCCCTGGATGTTGGAGGCGAGGCAGAGGGTCGGGTGGCGCACCGTATTGGGCGAGCCGTAACATTCGGCCAGCATCAGGAAGAAGTGCTCCTGGAACCCTTCGGTGGAGAGGAACATCGTCCCGGCCCGGGTGTATTTCTCTCCGAGTTCGGTCAGGTTCTTCGCCACCAGATCGAGAGCCTCTTCCCAGGAGGCGCGACGCCACTTGCCTTCTCCCCGCTTCCCCTCGCGGATCAATGGGTACTTGAGACGGTCGGGATCGTACATCGCCTTGATCCCGGCGTTGCCGCGGGCGCACAGCATGTCGCGGCTCTTGATGTAGTCGGGGTTGGGGTCGAGTTTGTAGATGACGCCGTTGCGGACCCGGGCGATCACCCCGCACTTGTTGACGCACATTTCGCAGCTGGTGAAGACGGACTTGTCGGGGAGTCGGGTGAGATCGCCGACCTCGCCGCTCTTCGCCAGCGCCCGCAGCACCTTGACCTGGGAACCGACCACCACGGTGGCCAGGGCACAGGAGGAGAGCCCCAGGAAACGGCGGCGGCTTAGTTTGTTATCTAACAGGCGTGACACGTCGTTCTCCTTTACTTTAATTAATATAAATATTCGGATGTCTCTTCAGCACTGCAGGGGAGAGGTTCCCCTCTCCCCCGAGGATGCAAAGGTTGTTCGTCTGGTTTAGAACTTTACCGTCATGCTGACATAGCCGTCCCAGGCTCGGTCGACCACCGGCAGCAGGGAGAAAGCCACGCCGTCCTTGACGTCTTCCACTTTGCGCGGCGCGCCAACGGGGGAGCCGCTGTTGGAGTACTCGTAGTCGTAGTAGATGCCGCCGACTTTGAGGAACATGTTGGGGTTGATGTCGACGATGTAATAGGCCTCGCCGGCGTGCCCGCGGGTGGCGAGCTTGCTGCCGATGACGTCGTCCTGGGCCTGGGTGAAGGGGGTCCAGTATTTGGAGCCGTAGTTGTACTCGAGGCCGAGCTTGCCCATCGGGGCCGGAATCTGCACCCCGACATAGACCGAGTAGCCGTTCTCTGTGCTGTCATCGGTGGCCCGCACCGGGCCCATGATGACCTCGGTACCGGCTTCGTTGAGGGTCGCTTCGTAGACGGCGTCGGAGACCAGGCCGCCGAACATGCCGGCTTTACCGTTGGGCTGCAGTTGAGTCCAGGCCCCGGAGACGAACCAGTTGAGGCCGAACTCCTCCTCGCGGCTGAAGCCGACACCGCCAAGGATGATATCGCCGATGTTGGTGGAGGGCTGCACCCGGGTGACGAAGTTGAAGGTCGGAAACTTCTGCATGTCGCTGTAGAGGGTCGGGGCGAAGAAGCCGGCGTACTGGGTCGGGAAGGCCATCACCCCCTTGAAGCCGTCGGTGACGTCCCAGGCCTTGAACAGGGTCAGCTGCAGGAAGTTGGTACCGTCGTTGAGGGCATCGATGTTGAAACCGCCCAAGTGGACGTCCTTGGTATCAATCTCGTTGAACAGCTCGCCATTCCCCCACTCGGACTCGAACCCCTGGCCGTAGCAGATTCGGATCGTCTGACCTTCGATGCCGGTGTGCTCGGAGAGCTTGTAGCCGGCGGTGATGCCGTCGAAGTTGAAGTGCACCAGGTGCCCGGAAGGGGTGCCGCCGCGCAACTCATTTTCCCGGTACTGGTTAGGGGGGCCGTAGGTGGAGGGGCGCCGGCCGATGGAGAGGTAAAGCGGGGAGCCGCCGATCTCCTTCCAATCGAAATAGGCGCGCTCCACCCGCAGCCAGTCGCCGGTGGTGTTGCCGCCGTTGGTGCCGTCCATGGTGAAGGAGCCCCAGGAGTCGAATACTTTGGAACCGGTCGAATCGCCCCAGTTTTTGTACATCAGCAGGCGCCCCATGAAGTCGACGTTGTCGGCGACGTTCGCCTTCATGCCGAGGCGCAGGCGAGTGGTGTAGAGGATGTCGTTGTTGATGTCGTAGGTGCGCTTCTGGGCCATGGGGAAAATACCGACCCCAGGGGCGACCCCGGCCAGCATGTAGTTGCCCATCTGGTTCATCAGGCTCCCGAAGAGCGCCGGGTTGGTACTGGCCAGGTTGACAAACATGTTGTCCAGGGCGCTCCCCTGAGAGGCGGTCGGGTCGAAGCTGACGCCGAGGGGGCTCAGAGCGTCGGGGACAAAGACATTGATCTCACCGAGCGGATGCGGCGCCGCCGGGTTCAGGGCCGCGCCGACTTTGTTGAAAAAGTCGGTGTAGTCGACGTTGATCCCCGGATTGAAGGTCACGTCCTTGTAATGCAGGGTGTCGGCCTTGGTCCGCAGGTCGCCGTACCAGTTGATCCGGTCAAGAACACTCTTCCTCTCGGTTTGGTCGACGCGGGCAGCCATCTCGTCCAGTTCCTGGCTGAGCTCGTTGATCTTTTTCTGCAACTGTTGCAGGGTGGCGCTGTCGTCAACAGCCATGGCCGTGGCAGGGACCATGAATGCGACCGCCAGGGCAAGGGCGATCAGGGTACGCATCTTTTTGCCTCCTCATGGTAAACAAGTAAAACCGCGGGCCGGAAAGGCCCGCGGCGCAGGGACGACTTAACCGCAGGTCTCCGGCTGGTCGGAATCGGCCGCGTGATTGTACAGGTACTGGTTGATGTCTTTGAGGTCCTGCTCGGACAGTCCCTTCCAGACCTCCCCTTTTTTCGGGTGGGTCCCCTTGTCGAAGAGACGGTTCCACTGGGACTGGGTTTTGTTGAGGGGGCTGAGGTTTTTCCCTTCACCACCTTCCACATGGCAGCTTTTGCAGTTTTTCTTGTACAGGAACTTCCCTTTTTTCGGGTTCCCCCCTTCGACCGCCAAGGCGGTGGTGACACTCAAGGCGAGCAGGGCGAAACAGGCGACGAGTTTACGAACGTTGGGCATGATTTAACCTCCGGTCGGGGGTGCCTGGAAAGACCAGGCACCGTAGTTTGTGATTTTGATATATTGTGTTTTCACGATGTATGCCCAAACTTGTATCGTGCCGGAAAAAGGGGCTAACGGTACTTTTCAGGGATTGTTGCAGAGCCTGCCGGTGAAACCTTTTGTCCCAATTCTGGCGGAAAAGACAGGGGTTTAGCGGCAGGGGGGGCGGCAGTGGCAGAAAATCACCGATCGGTGATTGCGTGCACCGAGTTGTTGCATGCAACGGCACGTTTCACTCTGCCCCTCTTCGCTGCGGCTCCGCTGCCCGTCATTCGGCGGACTGCGTTTGGCGGAATCGCTGTGCCCCCCCTTTTCTCTGGTCGCCCGCCAGACGGTCGTGATAAAGTTCTGAATTTCCGGGTCAGCAGCCAGAGCAGTTTCTTCCACTAAAGATCGTTTGGAGGTCGGATGAGCAACGACGGAACGAAGGTCATCTACTCGATGATGCGGGTCAGCAAGTTCTACGATAAAAAACCTGTCCTCAAGGACATCTCCCTTTCGTATTTCTACGGCGCCAAAATTGGCGTGCTCGGCCTCAACGGCAGCGGCAAGAGCTCCCTGTTGCGAATTTTGGCCGGGGTCGACAAGGAATTCAACGGCCAGGCCGTCCTCTCCCCCGGCTACACCGTCGGCTTCCTGGAGCAGGAACCGCTGGTGAACGTCGACAAGACGGTGCGCGAAGTGGTCGAGGAGGGGGTCCAGGAGACCGTCGACCTGCTCAAGGAGTTCGAGCAGATCAACGCCGAGTTCGCCAACCCCGACGCCGATATGGAGAAGCTGTGCGATCGCCAGGCGCAGGTGCAGGAAAAGCTCGATGCCCTCGACGCCTGGGATCTCGACTCGCGCCTGGAGATGGCGATGGACGCCCTGCGTTGCCCGCCACCGGATGCCAAAGTGGCGGTTCTCTCGGGGGGGGAGCGGCGGCGGGTCGCCCTCTGCCGCCTGCTGCTGAAAAAGCCGGATATCCTCCTGCTGGACGAGCCGACCAACCATCTCGATGCCGAAAGCGTCGCCTGGCTGGAGCATCACCTGCAGCAGTACGCCGGAACGATCATCGCCGTCACCCACGATCGCTACTTCCTCGACAATGTCGCCGGCTGGATTCTCGAGCTCGACCGCGGCGAGGGGATCCCCTGGAAAGG
>JACZKF010000643.1 GCA_014860175.1 Desulfuromonadales bacterium
ACTCGGCGTGGTGGAAGGGGACGGGTTTGGGGGTGCAGAAGGACATAACACGCTGTACAACAAAAAATCCGCCGAAAAGCGGATCGATAGGCTGGGGAGGCAGGATTCGAACCTGCGAATGGCGGCTCCAAAGGCCGCTGCCTTACCACTTGGCTACACCCCAAACGAACATGGTTGCGCGCACACGCCGTGCGGGAACCCGGAATACAGCCGACGAGTGGTCGTCCGCCTGGCGGCGTTCGAAAGCGCCCTCTGCAGCTCTGCGGGGCGTTCGCCGTGCAGAAAAAAAAGGCCAACCCGTTTCGGATTGGTCAAATAATATAGAAAAAATTCGTTTTCAAGTCAACGCGCCCGGTCCACGTTTCCGCAGTCTTGCCGCGCCCCGGCGCACTTCGGGTTTCGTTGCCTTGGCTTGACCACCTTGCTTTTATTCTCTCGATCGCGTATCATAGGCTCATATTTATACAAATTCCGCAACGAATGCATCACTGTCTCGTCCCCTTGCTGACACAACCCCAGAAGGAGAGTTGATCATCATGTCAAGGCTCCCGCTCACGATCCCCGCCCGTTATGGTGTTGCAAACGGATCCCTGGCCGTCCAGATGCTCTGGGTGGCCGGTTTCACGCTCCTGACCGCTCTGGCCGCGCAAATCGAGATCCCGACCAGGCCCGTTCCGTTCACCCTCCAGACGCTGGCTGTCGTCGTCGCCGGTGCCCTCCTCGGACCACGTAAGGGAGCGCTCAGTATGCTCCTGTATCTGGCCATGGGGGCGATCGGTATGCCGGTCTTTTCCAGCGGTGGGTTCGGCTTGGCGACCCTTTTTGGTCCGACCGGGGGGTATCTTCTGAGTTTCCCGGCAGCCGCCGCGCTCGTGGGGCTTCTCGTTTCGAAGGCCAACCGGACATGGACGATCGCGCTGGTCATGGCCGCGGGGATGGCGCTCGTCTCTCTCGGCGGAGTGCTTCAGTTGCGAGCCGTCACTGGATTGAGCTGGGAGGAGAGTCTGGCCGCCGGGGTGCTCGTGTTTTCGCTTTGGGACGTTGTGAAGCTCGCTGCGGCGACAGCAATCGTCAAAGCTCTTCGTCAGGCGGGGAAGCAACCGTAAACAGCTCCCTTGAGCAATGAGAAAGGATTTGTTCCAATGTCATCGACCACCGCGACCATGGCCCGTCCGGACACCAGCGTTTCGACGAAGGATGATATTTACTTCTGCGCCGACGGGAACACGGCCGAAGTGCTGACGCGCCGCGATTTCAGCGACGAAAAGAAGGCGGCAATACGCGATCTCCAGAAGCTCGACAAGAGGTATAACTGGATTATTCTGTTTCACTTCGCCATCTGGATTGGAGCCGCCTGGCTGTCCATCACGTTCGACAACCTCGCCATCAGCATCGTGGGATACCTCGTCGGCGGTTTTTCCCTGAGCACCCTCTCGGTCTTGGGGCACGAAGCGTCCCATAACCTCTTCACTCGAAACCCCAAGGTCGATCGGTGGATCGGTTTCCTGGTCAGCACGCCGCTCCTGTTTTCGGCCATGGGATACCGGATCATGCATCCGCTGCATCACAAGTACACCCGGGAAGAAGGGGACCCCGACAACATCGAGAATGTCAGCAAGAACTCCGTCCTGCTTCGCTGGATCTATATCTTCACGTTCTTTTTCGCCGTCTATCTGTACTTGAT
>JACZKF010000061.1 GCA_014860175.1 Desulfuromonadales bacterium
CTCTACCAGGAGCGCAAGTCCTTCGTGAAGGGGTCGGTGTACGACCCACTCGTGCACAGCTACGCCGTTTACCTGCCGGTCCGGCCGGCCTATACCGACGCAACGCTCGCCGAGCTGATCCTCGACGGCGTCGATCCTACCGGCCGCGACGTCACCACGGTCATGCCGCGCTACGAACTCAACGACGAGGACATGGCGATCCTCATCGCCTACCTCAAGCAGCTCTCCGATGCGCCTTCGCCTGGCGTGGTCGGTCAGAACATCAAGTTCGCCACGGTCATCATAGAGGGCACCGCCCCCCGCGCGGTCGCGTCGATGCTCGCGCCCCTCCAGTTTGCCGTCGACCGCAAAAACAGCCTCGCCACCGCCGCGAAGGGGAACCGCCGCATCGGACTCGACGCCTACAACATGCTGGGGAGCCTCAGCAGGGTGACCTTTGACTTGGCCCAGTGGACCCTGAAGGGGCCGCCGGAGACCTGGCGCGCCCAGCTCGAAGAGTACTACCGGGCCGAGCCGGTCTTCGCCTTCCTCGGTGGTATCTCGGAAAGCACCTGGGAGCCGGTGCACCGCTTCTGCGAAGACCACCAGATTCCCGACTTGCTACCGACGGTCGAGTACCCCGTCATCTCCGACACCGACTGGTATACCCTCTACCCCTCTCGCGGTGTTCGGCAAGAGGGAGAGGCGGCGGCGCGCTACCTCCACGGCATGGCCGAGCTCTTCGCCGGCCGGCCGATCGTCCAGGTCACCCGCGCCGGTCGCCGGGGTGAGACCCTCGCCGGCGGCTTCCGAGACATATGGGCCGACACCGGCCACCCCCCGGCGGTCGAGGTCGTGCTGGCCCAAGGGGAACCCCTGACGGCGGAGAGGCTTCGGGAGGTCGTCGAGAAGGAGAGACCGGCCGTGCTCGTGGTCTGGGACGATGCCGGGGCGTTGCCGGCGCTCGCCGGGCTCGTGGAGATTCCCGACAGGCCGAAGCTGGCCCTCGCCTCGGCCACCTACCTGGGCAAAGAGCTCTGGACGCTCCCGGAAGCGCTGCGGTCGCTTCTCTATCTGACCTATCCCTACCGGCTGCCTCAGGAGGACGCGCGGTTCGACTACTTGGTCAAACGGGTGCACCCGGGCAGGTCGCTGGACGACTTCGACCCGACGATCCTCCGGCAGTCGTACATGACGGGCGAGCTGCTGGGCAAGGCGCTGCGCGAGATGCGGGGCGAGTACTACCGCGACTTCCTGTTCGACACCATCGGTATGATGCCCGACATGTACTACCCCCTCTACGAGCGCGTCAGCTTCGGCCCCGGCCAGCGCTACGCGTCGAAGGGATGCTTCATCGTCCAGTTGGGCAAGGGTGCCAAACCTGAGCTCGAGAGGCGGAGCGAATGGGCGGCGCACTGATCCCCGGCGCGGCGGCCCTGCTGCTCGGGTCCCTGCTCCTTGCTCTGCCGGCAACGGCCCCGGGAGAGGAGCGCATCTTCTTTGCCGCCGGCTACCGCTACGAGCCCATAGGCGAGGCGGTGGACGAGGCTACGGCGGATGTCGGCCTGGCGCTCTGCGGCACGCGCTGCAATGCGCTCTCGGCCACCTACGACAGCTACCTGATGACCATGAACTGGCGGCTGACCAAGGTGGGAGGGGTCACGGAACGGGTCGTCGCGCTCGACAACCCCTTCCTCGACGGGCGGTGCGTGTGCACCGGGGAGGAGTTTCGGGTCGAGTTCTACTTCTCCCGGCCGGGCGTCGGCCCCGGCTCCGGGGCGGCGGCCGCAGAGGCGCAGGCCAGGGGGCAGACGAGTGAGTCGGCCCAGTAGCCGGCACCGCTCTTGCAGAGATGTCGAAAGACGGAGATCAACGCAATCAAACGCAGCGCAGGTACCCAGACCCAGGGAGGACCGGAGAATGAAAACACGACATGCAGTGACGCTCGGAGTGCTGTTGTCGGGGCTGTTGACAGCCTCGGCCATGGCGGCGGACTGCGGCACCGCCGCGGCGACGCCGCCCCAGGGAGGCGAGCAGGTGGTCACTCAGGACGCGCAGCCGGGCACGCAGGAGGGCCAGGCGGTCGCCCCCGGCGTGGTGCCGCAGTCGCAGGTTGATTACTTCAACAAGAAGGAAGAGGCGAGGCGCCGCCGCGACGAGGCGCTCAAGGTGCGGCAGCAGATGATGCAGACGGGGCAATAGGAAGACCGCTCAGAGCAGCAGCGCTTGGCCGTTCCTGCTCTGACCAGCCAGAGGAGAAAGAGGATGTTCAACCGATCTTTGCGCGGTTTCCTGCCCGCCGCCGTCTGCGCCTTGGGGCTGCTCTCGGCCGGCCTGGCGCAGGCCTATTTGAGTCCGAACTACGACGATCCCCGGTACGATCCTCCAAGTGGGGAATTCTACCCGTGGTCGCCAGCCCCCGGCGACGTGCCCGACTACCTGACCACCCCCAACTGGGCCTACAGCCCCCCACTCCGGAAGTTCGTCGACCTCCTGCCGGGTATACCGGGGGTCACGAC
>JACZKF010000062.1 GCA_014860175.1 Desulfuromonadales bacterium
CGCCGGAAAACATCCGTCTTCAAACTGGAGACGCGGTCGAGGAAGAGGAGGCCGTCGAGGTGGTCGAGTTCGTGCTGGATCGCTACCGCCTCGAAACCGCAGGCGCGGATGACCCGTTCCTTCCCCTGCCGGTCGAGAAACTGCACCACCACGCATTCGGCCCGGGTGACGTTGCCGGTGTAGTCGGGGACGCTCATGCACCCCTCACGAAAGGAGAGCTCCCCCTCGCGCTGGAGGATCTGCGGGTTGACCAGCACCAGCTGGCCGTGGTTCTTCTCTCTCGATCCGAGCTTGCTATGGGAGACGTCGACCACCACCACCCGGTGACAGGCGCCGATCTGCGGCGCCGCCACCCCGACCGAATGGCCGGCGGCGATCATGGTGTCGAGCAGATCCTGGACCAGCTGATCGACGGTTTCATCGAAAACGGTGACCGGGGGGCAGACGGTTTTCAGAATCGGGTCGGGATAGAGGACGATGTCGCGAACAGCCATGGACTCTACAGCTCGACGGGGGTAATGGAACGGACCGAAATATCGACCTGCAGCTTTTTCTCCAACTCGCCCATGACCTCCATCAACTCTTCAATACACAGGGTGATGGGGAGGACCGCTTCCAGCATCATGACATAGACCGGACGCTCCTGACTGCCGACCAGCTTGGTGTTGAGATCGGTGATGTTGATCTGCCGGTCGCCGAGCTCCTTGGCGACCTTGTAGACAATCCCCGGCTGGTCGGCGCCATAGACGGAGATCATGCAGATCTCCCCCTCGAGGTGCGGGCGGATCTCCCCCCCCGGCTTGAGGGTGCGGATGAAGACCGAGAGGTTGGTTTCTTCCAGCGGCGCAAAAGCGTCGCCGAAGCTCTCCTTGCCGGTGAACTCCGGCTGGGAGAGGATCAGGATCATGGCGAACTGACCACCGAGAATGCTGCAGGAGGAGTCGGCGATGTTGCACCCCAGGCGGTAGACGATCTCGGTGACCTGGGCGACGATGCCGGGGCGGTCCCGGCCGATGATGGTCAGGGCGAAATGGCTCATCTGGCAAAACCTCCCCTTGGCTGGCTTCGGCCCTTGCGCCGGAGCGTCTTTCCTTCTAGCATGAATGGGGACAAATTGCCAGCCGTGACAGGATGACGCGTGGAAATCGACGACAAGGACCTGGTGATCACCACCTACAAATCGACCGGGCCGGGGGGGCAGAAGAAGAATAAGACCGAATCGGCGGTGCGGATCAAGCACCTGCCGACCGGCATCCTTGTCACCGCCAGCGAAAGCCGCTCCCAGCACGCCAACCGGGAGAAGGCGATGGAGCGGCTGCGCGAGAGGCTCGCTGCCCGGCTGCGCCGGCGCAAGCCGCGGGTGCCGACCCGGCCGGGAAAAGGGGCGGTGGAGCGGCGTCTGGCGGAGAAGAAGAAGCAGGGGGAGCGCAAACGGGAGCGCTCGCAGGAGCCCTAGCCCGAATGGGTTCAGGGGCGAAGAGGGGAAGCGGACAGGAGGTGAAGATGATTCCGAAAGGTCTTCTCGGCACCACCGGCATCGAGGTAACCCGGTTTGGCTTAGGGGGGGAAGGGGTACTGCGCAGCTTCGGCC
>JACZKF010000063.1 GCA_014860175.1 Desulfuromonadales bacterium
GGCTGGGCGTCAGTGTCGCCCTGATCACCGATGGCCGCTTCTCCGGCGGAACCCGTGGCCCCTGCATCGGTCACATCTCTCCGGAGGCCGCCGAAGGGGGGCCGATTGCCCTGGTGGAAGAAGGGGACCGCATCTGCCTCGATATCCCCGCCCGCCGTCTGCAGCTGCTGGTCGACGACGAGATCCTGGCGGCCCGCCGGGCCCGCTGGCAGCGGCCGGAGCCGAAAATCAAATCGGGGTGGCTCGCCCGTTACGCGTCCGTGGTCACCTCGGCCAACACCGGGGCTGTCTGTAAATCCTAGGCCAAAGGGGGGAGGGGAGGGGCCGGAGTGTTTTCCTCCGTCTTTTTCCTCCCAGACCAGCCTAATTTCAAGGAGGTACGGTAAGTGAAGAAAACGGGATCGCAAATCTTATTGGAATGTCTGCGGCTCGAAGGGGTCGAGACCATTTTCGGCTATCCCGGCGGGACGGTGATCAACATCTACGATGACCTGATGGATTCGCCCATCCGCCATGTGCTGACCCGCCACGAGCAGGCTGCGGTCCACGCCGCCGACGGCTACGCCCGGGCGACCGGTCAAGTCGGGGTGGCGATCGCGACCAGCGGCCCCGGCGCCACCAACACCATCACCGGCATCGCCACCGCCTACATGGACTCGATCCCCCTGGTCATCATCACCGGCCAGGTCCCGACGGCGCTGATCGGCAATGACGCCTTTCAGGAAGCGGACATCATCGGCATTACCCGGCCGGTCACCAAACACAATTACCTGGTCAAGGACGTCAAGGATCTGGCGCGCATCGTCAAGCAGGCCTTCTACATCGCCCGCACCGGCCGTCCCGGCCCGGTGCTGATCGACCTGCCCAAGGACGTACAGATCGCCTCCACCAGGTTCGAGTATCCGCAAACCGTCGAACTGCGCGGCTACAAGCCGACCTTCAGCGGCAACCAGCGCCAGGTGGAGAAGGCGGCCAAGATGATTCTGGCGGCGCGCAAGCCGGTCATCTACGTCGGTGGCGGGACCACCTCTTCCGATGCGTCGCTGGAGCTGCGCACCCTGGCCGAAATGATCCAGGCGCCGGTCACCACCACCTTGATGGGGATGGCGTCGTTTCCCAAGCGTCACCCCCTGTCGCTGGGGATGCTCGGGATGCATGGCACCTACTACGCCAACATGGCGGTGACCAACTCCGATCTGCTGATCGCGGTCGGTGCCCGCTTCGACGACCGGGTGACCGGCAAGATCGCCACCTTTGCCCCCCATGCCAAGATCATTCATATCGATATCGATCCGACCTCGATCAAGAAGAATGTGCGGGTCGACCTGCCGATCGTCGGTGATCTGCTCGAGGTGCTCAAATCGCTGGTCCGCGCCCTCTCCGAGCAGCCCGAGGCGGTGCGGCAGCTGGCGGAAGATCTTGCCCCCTGGCGCCAGGAGATCGGCGACTGGAAACAGAAGCACCCGATGAGCTACCAGGCGAGCAGCACCATCATCAAGCCGCAGCTGGTCATCGAAAAGATTCGCGAGCTGACCGCCGACGATGCCATCATCACCACCGAGGTCGGTCAGCACCAGATGTGGACGGCCCAGTTTTTCGATTTCAGCACCCCGCGTACGTTCCTCACCTCCGGGGGTCTCGGGACCATGGGTTTCGGCCTGCCGGCCGCCCTCGGGGCGCAGGCTGCCTTTCCCGAGCGCCAGGTCATCGATATTTCAGGCGACGGCTCCTTCCAGATGAATTCCCAGGAGCTGGCCACCTTGGTCCAGTACCGTCTGCCGGTCAAGATCGCCATTCTCAACAACAATTTCCTCGGCATGGTTCGTCAGTGGCAGCAGCTGTTCTTCAACCGCCGCTACAGCCAGACCTGCATGGAGCTCCCCATCGATTTCGTCAAGCTGGCGGAGGCGTACGGCGCCACCGGTCTGCGGGCAACCCGACCCGACGAGGTCGAGGCGGTGATCCGGCAGGCTCTGGAGACTCCGGGGCCGGTCATCATGGAGTTCAAGATCGCCCGGGAAGAGAACGTGCTGCCGATGGTCCCTGCCGGCGCCGGTCTGAACGAGATGGTGCTGGCATCCTGAAATTTTATAGGTCCAATAGGACCCATTGGTCCTATAACAAGGCTTTTGCCTTGCGCTGCCATTTACAAGGAGACTGTTTCCCATGCGACATACCATTTCGGTGCTGGTCGAGAACGAGTTCGGGGTGCTGGCGCGGGTAGCCGGCCTTTTTTCCGGCCGCGGTTTCAATATCGAGAGCCTGTCGGTGGCCCCGACCCTCGACCCGAGCATCTCGCGCATGACCATCGTCACCAGTGGCGACGACCAGATTCTGGAACAGATCACCAAGCAGCTCAACAAGCTGATCGATACCATCAAGGTCATCGATTTTACCGGTCAGAACTTTGTCGAGCGGGAGATGGCGATGGTCAAGGTGTCGGCCGAGGAGAACACCCGGGCCGAAGTGCTGCGCATCGCCGATATCTTCCGGGCCAAGGTGGTCGATGTCACCGCTCGCTCCTACACCATCGAGGTGACCGGGGCCCCGGATAAGATCGACGCCCTGATCGAGCTGCTGCGGCCGATGGGAATCAAGGAGATTGTCCGTTCCGGACCGGTGGTGCTCGGGCGCGGCCCCAAGGGGTGGCGGGGGGCTGACTGAAAAAAGGTGGCGGCGGCAATGGCCGCCATGGTATAAGTGACGGCTTGATTACCGGGATTCATCCGACGAGGAGGAACAAACTGTGAAGGTTTATTACGACAAAGACGCCAATCTGGATCTGCTCAAGGGAAAAAAAGTCGCTATCATCGGTTACGGCAGCCAGGGGCACGCCCATGCCAACAACCTCAAGGAGAGCGGGATCGACGTCATCGTCGGCCTGAAGCGTGGCGGCGTCTCCTGGCCCAAAGCAGAAAAAGCCGGCCTGACCGTGCTGGAGACCGCCGAAGCGGTGCGCGCCGCCGATCTGGTGATGATCCTGGTCCCCGATGAACTGCAAGGGGATCTGTATCGGGAAGAGATCGAGCCGAACCTCAAACAAGGGGCCTTTCTCGCCTTCGGGCACGGCTTCAATATCCATTTCGGGCAGATCGTCCCCCGCCCGGACACCAACGTCCTGATGGTCGCCCCCAAGGGGCCCGGGCACCTGGTGCGCTACGAGTACACCCGCGGCGCCGGCGTCCCGACCCTGATCGCCATTCACCAGGACCCTTCCGGCATCACCAAGGACGTGGCTCTGGCCTACGCCAGTGCCAATGGCGGCGGCCGGGCCGGGATCATCGAGACCAACTTCCGGGAGGAGACCGAGACCGATCTGTTCGGTGAGCAGGCCGTCCTGTGCGGCGGGGCCAGCGCTCTGGTGCAGGCCGGTTTCGAGACGTTGGTGGAAGCCGGCTACGCGCCGGAGATGGCCTATTTCGAGTGTCTGCACGAACTCAAGCTGATCGTCGACCTGATGTATGAAGGCGGTATCGCCAACATGCGCTATTCTGTTTCCAACACGGCCGAATTCGGCGACCTTACCCGCGGCCCGCGGGTGGTCAACGCCGAGACCAAAAAAGAGATGAAGAGAATCCTCGAGGAGATCCAGAA
>JACZKF010000064.1 GCA_014860175.1 Desulfuromonadales bacterium
AATATCGTGTCTATATGTACACGACCCTGGCCAAGATGGTGGAGATTTCCATCGGTAAAAAAGACAATATTATCGATGTCAGTGTCGATAACGAAGACCCGCAGCTGGCCGCCGCGATGGCCAACGCCTTTGTTGACGAGCTGAAAAAGCTCAACATCAAGCTCAACCTGAGCAATGCCGGGCGAGAGCGGGCTTTCCTCGAAGAGCGGCTGGAGGTGGTCAGGGCCGACCTGATCCGGGCCGAGGAAAGTCTGCGCGAGTTCCAGGAGAAGAATAAAGCCATCCGGATCGACGCCCAAGCCACGGCAATCATCGAGGCGGTCTCCCGATTGCGAGGGGAGTTGGCGAGCAAAGAGGTGGAACTGGGGGTGCTGTTGACCTCTCACACCGAGCAGAACCACCAGGTGCGGGCGCTTCGGGAAGGGATAGGGCAGCTCAAGTCACAACTGCGTCGCCTCGAGGACTCGCCGACCGGAAAGAACATCACCCAGGATATTTTCATCGCCACCTCGGATGTCCCCGACGTGGGGATTCGCTATGCGCGACTGATGCGGGACTACAAGGTTCAGGAAACGCTGCTTGAGCTGCTGACCCGCCAGCACGAGATGGCCAAAATTACCGAGGCAAAGAACACCTCTACTTTGCAGGTGCTCGATGAAGCCGCCGTCCCGGACCGCAAGAGTCGGCCGAAACGCTCCTTCCTGGTGCTCGGGGCGACCGGGGTATCCTTCGTTTTGGCGATTTTCCTGGTTTTCATCCTGGAATACGTATCCCGGATGCCTGAGCAGGAGCGTCGCAGTTGGCGAGAGGTCAGGGCACGGCTCCTCTTTTCGAGGGGGGGGCGAAGAAGCTCTGGTAACGTCGACCCTTAGAAGACATTCTGCTGGTCTTCGGTACATGGTCGAGGCGATCGGGGCAGCCGTCGCGTCGGACACCTCTTTGCACTGTAGGAACTATGGCAAACAAACCAGCCATTGGCGTGTATGTCCCGCATTTTCTTTCCATCTCCATGACCTTCATCCATCGCCAGCTGTTGGGGCAGTCGGATCGGTTCGAACCTCTCGTCTTTACGGCCAGGACGGAGAACCGAGACGTTTTCCCCTTTTCCCATCCAGTCTACTGCCGCCCCCGTACCTGGCCCGAACGAGCCTTCTGCAGAGCGACAAAGCGGGTGACCGGCCAACATTCCATGCTCACACCATCGCAGACATTTTTATGGAAGCGACTCCTGCGTCGCCACCAGGCAGGGTTGATCCATGCCCATTTTGGCCCCGCGGGTCTGGAGATGCTGCCGGTCGCTCGCGCCCTCGGTTTGCCGCTGCTCGTCTCTTTTCACGGCGTCGATGCCACCATGGCCCTGGCCAGTGCCAGTTATCTGCGCAGTCTTCGGGATCTGTTCGCCTATGCCCACGTGATCGCCATCTCCCAGGTGATGGCCGAACGGCTGATCTCCTGGGGGGCGGACCCGGCTCGGGTGGAAATCTATCACTGCGGTGTCCCTCTGGATGACTTTCGCTACGTTGAACGGGTGCCGGTGCGGGACAAAGTGGCAAAGGGGGACCAGCTTGAGCTGCTCCAGGTTTCAAACTTTGTCGAGAAGAAAGGGCACTGCCAGACCGTGGCGGCGTTTGCTGAGTTGCTGCGGGACTATCCTCGCTGCCGGCTGACCTTTATCGGCGATGGCCCGCTGCGAGGGGCGGTCGAGAGCCAGGCTGGCGAACTCGGCATTGGCGAGCGGGTGCGATTTCTTGGCAAGCAACCCAAGGAACAGGTCATCCCCCGCCTGGAAGAGGCCGATATCTTTCTCCATCACAGTGTCACGGCCGCTGACGGCGATCAGGAAGGAGTCCCCACCTCGATCATGGACGCCATGGCGACCGGCCTGCCGGTGGTTGCCACCTACCACTCGGGGATCCCGGAGATCATCACCGACCGTCATGACGGGTTGCTGGTGCCGGAGCGGGATGTGGCGGTGTACGCGCAGGCGCTGCGAAGTCTCCTGGGGGATGATGGCACCCTCGGGCAAAGAGCCTTTGCCCGAGCTCGCGAGGAGTTTGACCTGGTTCGTCAGAGCGCCAGACTGTGCGACATCTGCCAGAAGGTGATGCATGCCCACCCGAACTGAAATAGAAGGTTATTACAAAGAGTTTGCTGGCAGCGTCCAGTTCAATGACTTCCGGCGGATCAATCTGCGCCACGAGGAGATCAAGGCCCTTTGCGACCGCTTCATCCCCGATGGTGCACGGGTCCTGGAGATCGGCTGCGGCGTGGGGATCATCTCTCGCCACTTGGCCCGGAGCGCCTCCAAAGTGCTGTCGCTGGATATCAGCGAGACCGGCGTCGGCATCGCCCGGGCCCATGCCGACCTGCCGGCCAACGAATTTCTGGTGCTTGATGTCACTGAAGAAGGGGAGCGCCTGTGCGGGTACGGCCCCTTTGACGCCGTGCTGCTGGCCGACGTCATCGAGCATATTCCGCGCGAGCGGCGGCCGGCCCTTTTCCGGACCATCGAGGGGGTACTGGCGCCGGCCGGCGTGGTGCTGCTCACCTACCCGAGCCCCGAGTATCAGGAATATCTGCGGTGCGAGCGGCCTGAGGCGCTGCAGGTGGTGGACGAGACGGTGGAACTTGCCGACCTGCTGACTGAAACCACCCTGCAGCCGCGCTACTTCCAGCTGGCCGAGGTCTGGTGCCGGGATCAGTACGTGCATCTGGCGCTTGGCCGCCGCCAGCCGTTCTCGCCGGCCGAGTTGCCGGCCAGTCGGTGGAATCGCCTGGCCTGCAAGGTCAGAAACCGCTGGTGGCGCTGGCGTAACCGGGGGCTGTTGCGGGG
>JACZKF010000065.1 GCA_014860175.1 Desulfuromonadales bacterium
GCTATGAGCTGCTGCGGGAGTTGCGCCGGCGCGGCCGCCTGGCGACGCTGCCGGTGGCTGTCCTCTCCTCCCGCGCCGGCGAGGCGCATCGAGCCAAGGCGATGGCTCTGGGGGCCTGCGACTACCTGGTGAAGCCCTTCGATGAAGGGGCGCTGGCCGAGACCGTGCACCGCCACAAGGGGTGACCCGAGCCCCTGACAAGCGACGACAAAGGCCGGTCTCCCGAGGGAAACCGGCCTTTGTCGTCGCGACCGAAGGGTGCTTCAGGCGATCTCCTCCACCTCCTGCACCTCGAACAGCTCTTCCCCTTCAAAAAACTCCACTTCCCCCCCGAGCATCTCCAACACCTCTGGCTCTTCGCTCGGCAGCCGGAACCGTCCCAGGGAGCCGAGCAGCGTCTCCGACATGGCGTTGAGGCCGCTGGAGATGCCGGCCGAATCCTTGACCAGGCCGATGGTCTGGGCGGAGATCTCGGAGACCTGACCCATGGCCCGAACCGTCGCCTCGGTGAATTGGCGCTGGCGGCGGGAGAGGTCGTAGATTTCGGCCGTCACCTCCCCGGATTCGCGAATCGCCGTCTGGATTTCCAGGAAAGCTTCGCCAGTACGCTGGGCCAGTCGGGTCTGCTCTTCGACGGTGCGGGTCTCCTCTTCCAGGGCCGCTGTCACCTCACCGGCTTCGGTCTGGATCGCCTTGATGATCCCCCCGATCTGCTTGGTCGCCTCGGCCGATTTGTCGGCGAGGCGCTTGATCTCATCGGAGATGACCAGGAAGCCGCGCCCCTGGTCGCCGGCCCGAGCGGCCTCGATGGAGGCGTTCATGGCCAGGATGGTGGTGCGGGTGGCGATTTCGGAAATCAGCTGGGAAATGGTGCCGATCTCCAGCAGGCGTTCGGAAAGAGTCTTCATCTTCTTGTTGATCACCTGGACGGTGATCCGGATCAGCTGCATCCCTTCAATGTTCTGCTGGACCCGGGAGTTCCCTTCTTCCGTGGTCCGATCGACCCGGGTCGAAACTTCCTGCGCCAGGTCGAGGCGGTGACCGATCTCCAGCGTCGTCTCCGATGTCTGGGCCACCTCGCCGGTGGCTTGGCGCACCTTCACCGCCTGTTCCTCGGCCCCCTCTTCCATGCTGCGGAAGATCTCGAGCAGATGACGTGATTCGCTGCCGACCTCTTCGGCCTTGGAGCGGGTGTCGGCCAGCAGCTCAGCCAGGCTGTCGATCATCAGGTTGTAGGCGTCGGCAATGGAGCCGAAGGCGTCGGCGGTGACCGGCGCCTTGACCGACAGATCCCCGTCAGCCGCCTCGCTGACCACTTCCAGAAAGGCGATCAGCCCCCTTTGTTCCTGCTCCCGCTCCTCTTCGGTGCGGATGGAGGCGCGCAGTTGGGCCATGGTGTCGTTGAAACCGCTGGCCAGGTCGGCGAATTCATCGCTGCCGGTCACCTCGATCGGCTGAAAAGCGCCGCCGGCCGCTTCCTCGATCCCGGCGCGAAGCCGTCTGGCGCCGCCCGTCAACCGGCGGGCAAGCCCCAGGCCGAGCAGCGGCGCCAAGACCAGAACCAGCCCGCCTACCACCAGAAAAATCGCCAACAGCAGATTCTGCACCCGCTTCGACCCGGCCTGCACGGCGGTAATGGTTGAAATAACGGTGGATCGCAGTGATTTCACCGATTCTTCCAACTCCAGAACATTTTTCCGGTGGGCGGCATAGGCGGGGGCGAGCTCGAGAAAACTGCGTCCGGCGACCAGCTCCCGAAGCAGCGGGTCAAGGGTATCGCGGGTGCGTCCGTGGGCGGCGACGGCTTGGCGGGCCAGGCGGTTGACCTCGGCGGCCAGCTCTCCCTGGGAGGCCGAATCGACGCTTTTGAGCCGATCGAGATTGCTGCCGATGTGGCGGTGCTGGGTCAGCAGCTCTTCATGCAGGCGGTTCTGGCTTTCGCGAACGGCACCATCCGCCGTCTGCAGGCTGGAGTAAAGAAAGAGCTCGGTTTCGGTCCGGCTGGTGCGGGCAATCTGCAGCGCTGCTTCATCGACCAGCGCCAGGTCGGCGAGGGAGACTTCCGTGATCTGCCGCAGGTCGGTCTCCGCGCGGGTAAATCCCAGATAGGCCAGGGTCGTCATGCCAAGCAAAATGGCCACCAGGGAAGATACCATCCCAAGCAGTTTGGTCTTCAGGGTGATTCCCCTCTTGAATGCCATGCCACTACTCCTCCTGGGTTTGTCGAAGTGAACGCAGCCGACTATTTTCCAGCAAATTTCGGGCCAATAAAGGAGGCAGCTCCGGGGCGGAAACCGACGGCAGCGATTCCCGCACGGAGTACGGCACATTGTTTGCTAGGCGCAAGGGGAGAGAAACTTAACGAATTTATCTGAAGGGGAGGCAAATGAAAGCTCTAGTGACCGGAGTGCTGATTCTGTTGCTGGGAGCATTGGCCGTCTCGCCTGTTTTGGGTGCCGGCAGCGGGAAGGTCGGGAAAGAGATTTTCCGCAGCAAATGCAGGAGCTGCCATGTCAAGGGGGGGGAAGGAGGAGATTTGGCTCCGGCCTCGAAAACCCAGATGCAGTGGCGCCGGTTTATGAAAAAAGACCAGCACCGCATCCGGCCGGAGGTCTGGAAGGGGCTTGCCCCGCAGGAAATGGACCACCTCTGGCGTTTCTTTTACGAAAACTCCCTGGATTCCGATCGCCCGCATTCCTGCGGTTGAGTACCGGCAGACCCCTTTTGGCCATTGAAAAATCGCCCTGATCGGATTTACTGGAGGAATCTCTCTTTGCCCAGGAGGATTCCCATGTGCGTACTGCAGCTAAAAATGGTTCGCCTCGCCGCGCTGTTGGCGCTCGTTTTGCTGGCGGCCTGCTCGACGACCGAGATCGTCGGCTCCTGGAAAGATCCGCAGTTCGGCCAGGCCGTCGGCAGCATGCTGGTCATCGCCCGGGTGGAAGACGAATCGCTGCGCCGGATGTTCGAAGACCGGTTCGCCACCGCGCTGCAGGACCAGGGGGTCAATGCCGTCGCGAGCTACCGCGTGTTCCCGACGGTGGCCGAACTGGACCGGGAGGAGGTCGAACAAAAGGCCCGCAAGCTCCATCTGCAGGGGGTGCTGATCAGCCGCCTGCTCGGGGTGGAAAAGGTCGAAATCCAGCAGCCGGCCTACTCTGCCTATGGCCACCCGTACGGCGACCCGTTCGGCCGCTGGCCCGACTATTACCGCAGCTGGCACTCCTACTACGGCTACGGCTATGGCTACCCCTATGCACCGACCTGGACCCGGGAGGCAACGCTTCTGCGGCTGGAAACCAATCTGTATGATCCGGTCGGCGACCGCCTGGTCTGGTCCGCCCGCAGTGAAACGACCACTTTCGTGAGCGTGGAGGAAAAAATCGAGGAGGTGGTCCGGGAGTTGATCCGCCAGCTGGAGCGCGACGCTCTGTTCTAACCGGGTAGAGCGAGGAAAACGCCCATCTGCGGCGTTCCCCCCGCCATCGGCAACGACGTACCTGCCGGTACGCCTTGACCCCTGGAGTTCGGGCGCCTTGCCGGGAAGAAGAAAGGCCCGCGCTGCCAGGCAGCCGGGCCTTTCTTCTGTCCGGGGGAGAGAGGGCGATCAGTCGAGAACGGTGACCTTCTGGATCACCACCGGCTCTTTCGGCACATCCTGGTGGGGCCCCACCGTGGTGGTGGCCGATTGTTCAATGGTATAGACCACATCCATGCCGTCGACGACCTTGCCGAAGACGGCATAGCCGAAAACGGACGGACTCAGCCCCCCGTGATCGAGAAATTTGTTGTCGGCGGTGTTGATGAAAAACTGGGCGGTGGCGCTGTGGACCTCCTGGGTGCGCGCCATGGCGATGGTGCCGGTCTTGTTCTTCAGGCCGTTGGCGGCTTCATTCTGGATCGGGGCGCCGGTCGGCTTCTCCTGCATCTGGGGGGTCATCCCGCCACCCTGGATCATAAACCCCTTGATCACCCGATGGAAGATGGTGCCGTCGTAAAGGCCGGCCCGGGCGTAAGAGAGAAAGTTGGCCACCGACTGGGGGGCTTTGGCGGCGTCCAGTTCGAAAATGATCTCACCGGCGGATGTCTCCACCTGGATCATGGGATTCGAATTGCTCATCGGAAGTCTCCTCGGATTGAGATGAAGTGGCGGTCTACAGCAGGCCCATCAACATCCTGGTCCCCATGACCAGCAGAAACAGGGCGAAGATCTTCTTCAGGGGGGCCACCGGCAGGCTGTGGGCCAGGCGGACCCCGAGGGGGGCGGTAAAGATGCTGGCCAGGGCGACGCCGGCCAGCGCCGGCAGGTAAACGAAACCGAGACTCTCCGTCGGCAACGCCGTGACCGTCAGCCCGTTGACCACGTAGCCGGCAGCCCCGGCCACCGCAATGGGGAAGCCGATGGCCGCCGAGGTGCCGACGGCATGATGCATCGGCAGGTTGCACCAGACCAGGA